>WFMA01000062.1 GCA_009177195.1 Bacteroidales bacterium
GCACCAGTCGCCATACTTGTCGGCGCGGATAAGCCCATCTTTAGTCGTATAATTGTTGCGGATGTGATGCATCCACTTTTTCATTGCCGGATAATTTTTCACGATAGGCTCGATGTCGCCCGTCTGGCGATAGAGCATGTCACACACAACCGGGAAGGTCGACGACCACGTCATGTCGGAGGTGTAGTAATTATAGAACGCCGGGCAAATGTCGGGGATGCAGCCATCCTCGCGCTGAGCCTCCCGAATGTCATCGGTCCACTTCGCATAGAATCGCCCGTTGTCGAAAAGGAAATTCTCTCCCCACGCCCCCATGTTGTGATCGCCGGTCCAGGGCTGGCGCTCGTCGCGCTGCGGACAGTCAACAGGCACGCTTTTATAATTAGATGCAATTCCGCGCCGCGCATTGGCAAGCACTCCGTCAAGCACTTTGTCGGAACTTTCAAAGGCGCCAGCATTGTCCATCTCGTCATAGATGACCTCGGCAATTATCCCGTCGGCGGTCAGGTCAGTCACACCCGAAACCTCGGCGTGACGGAACCCGTGGTAGGAGAAACGAGGGCTCCACCATGAGCCGGCATCTTTGCCCGATGCGATGTAAGTGTCAGCGCTTTGAGCATGACGCAGATTCTCCACGTCAAGGTGAAGGCTGTCGGGGGTAAGCAATTCGGCATAACGGACTCTGACGGTGTCGCCCGACGCAAGAGAGGGTACGCGGAACTTCACCCACCCGGCGCAATTCTCGCCGAAATCCACCAGATAAGAGCCTGAAGGCATGCGGCGTATCGATTTCGGAGCGATGCGTCTCATCACCTTCATGTTGGGAGCCGTGTTGGCGCGAAGCGTGCCGTAGGGAATCTCCGCGCGGTCGGCATTGCGCCACGAAGAGTCGTCATATCCCGGCATAGTCCAGTCGCCCAGCGACTTGCGGGCGTCACACCACTCGCCGTCATATTCATTATTGCTGCGAATCGGTCCGTCGGCGGTCAACTTCCACTTCTCGTCGGAATTGACGCGCTGCACCGTTCCGTCGGCATACTCGATGACAAGGTTAAGCCTCAGCTTGGGATATCCGAAATTGGTGATTTTATATTTCTTATAATTTTGGTGCATGGTGTAATACCTGCCGTTTCNCAAAGTGACTCCTATGGCNTTAGCNCCGCCNCGGATATTGTCGGTCACGTCGTGGGTATTGTAGATGACNGTGCGGCGATAGTCGCTCACGGCAGGGGCAAGCACCTGNTCGCCTATNGTGTCGCCGTTGATGAAAAGGTCATACATGCCGAGCCCGCTGATGTGGAGAGTCGCGCGACGCACAGGCTTGTCGGCAGCGTCAAACTCAGTGCGAAGATAGCGCGAGCTCAATCGGCTGTGGCTATCCTCCACGTCCCAGGGAAATGGCGCGTCGTATCCAATCCAGCGACCGCCCCAATGCGTTTCGCCGCAAAGCCCCTGCCCCCATTCGGCAGGCTCGCTCCAACGGGAGTCGCCCTTGTTGGTCGACACTTTCACTTTCCAGTAGCATCGCTCCCCGGGACGCAGCGCCCTTCCTCCATATGGCACCCAAACAGATTCGCCCGTCGACATTTTGCCCGAGTCCCACACATCGCCCTTTCCGGCAGCAAGATTCTCAGGTGACGAAGCGACAAGTATGTGGCATGATTTCTGCATCACCCCGCGGTCATCGCTCGTGATCGTCCAGCTGAACCGGGGATTTGACCGTTCGATATTCAATGGATTTCGCAGCCCCTCGGTGAGCAGATTGCCCACCTTTACCGCTCCGTTGACACATAAAGCCGTCGCAATCACCGCAACGAACAGGCTTACACGTTTTATTGACATAATTAGATTTAAGCTTATTATGTAACAAAGATAGGCATTTTCAACCGAAAATTGCGTATTTTTGCACAAATTTAGGACTTTACAATGACTCAAGAAACAATCTCCACCCGACGCGGACTGCTTGCAATATCTCCTCTCTTCATATTTTTGTTTTTCTATCTCGCCGTTTCGCTCATCATAGGCGATTTCTACAAGATGCCCATGAGCGTGGCGCTGCTCATCGCCTCGGCGTGGGGCGTGGCTATGCTGAAAGGAAAATCGCTGACAAAACGCATCGAGATATACTCGCGTCAAGCAGGTTCGTCGAATGTGATGTACATGGTGTGGATCTTCATCATTGCCGGAGCCTTCGCGTCGCTCGCCAAAGAAACCGGGTCGGTCGAAGCCACCGTTGGGTTAACGCTCAAATATCTTCCCGAAGAATTCATAGTGCCCGGATTGTTCATCGCCTCCTGCTTCATATCGCTGTCAATAGGCACCTCGGTAGGCACGGTCGTAGCCCTCACTCCGCTCGCCGTGGAGATGGCTGAGATGGAAACAGGGTCAATTCCGTTTTTTGTCGCCGTGGTTCTTGGCGGAGCNTTTTTCGGCGACAACCTGTCGTTCATCTCCGACACCACCATNGCGGCGACCCGCACCCAAGGATGCAACATGCGCGACAAGTTCCGCGCCAACGTGTGGATAACCGTGCCGGCGGCTATCGTCACCCTTATATTATATGTGTTTTTCGGCTATCAGGTCAACGAAGTCAATATCTCGGAAAATTTCAATCCCTGGCTTGTGCTCCCCTATCTCGTCATCATCGGCTGCGCCATAGCCGGCATAAACGTGACAATCGTGCTTACGCTCGGAATCCTCACGTCGCTCATGCTGGGACTGATCCTCAATTACAAGTTGCTCGATCTATTCGCTTTCATGGGCGCGGGCATCGACGGCATGGGACAATTGATCATAGTCACCCTGCTTGCGGCAGGACTGCTCGGACTGATAAAAGAAGCGGGAGGCATCGACTATCTGCTGCAAATCCTGAGCCGGCGCATTCACGGAAGCCGCGGAGCCCAGGCGGCTATCGCCATGCTCGTCAGCGTCGTCAACCTGTGTACGGCAAACAACACTGTGGCTATCCTCACCGTCGGCTCCCTGTCACGCTCAATCGCCGAACGCTATGGAATCGCTCCCCGGAAAGCGGCATCCTTGCTCGACACATGCTCATGCATCGTACAGTCGCTCATCCCCTACGGAGCGCAGACCCTGCTTGCCACCGGACTTGCCGGAATCTCCCCGGCGGCGCCTTGGGGTTATCTTTACTATCCGTGGGCGCTGACCGTGATGGTTATCCTGTCGATTGTCATAAAAAACAAAAAAGAGCGGTCATCAAGCAAATTTTACGCCTAATTTAGGCGAAAAAATTCCATCATAATGCCGATTTGCATTACATCTGTTTACTTTTTTACACAAAATCATTGAATATTGCGATATAATGTTTATATTTGCGAAAATATTTACATTATCACAACACTAAATGCTTATGAAAGTAAACTTTACGCGATCATTGCTCGCGNTGATCGCANNAGCNGGCAGNGCTACNCTNAANGCTCAGGACGTAAAAATCCTGTCGTTCAAAGTAGACCAATCAAATGTAGGGAAAGAGATGACTTTCCTAATTTCAGCTACTGACGAGCAATCAGTACAGGTCGATTGGGGTAACGGAACAAAGTCGGATCCTGTAAAGGCTTTAAATGTCAGCTTGGGAGATTTCAAGTATACCGACTTGACCGGAAAAATCGAGGGGGCTGAAGTCACCATCTACGGTACTGATGCCGCTACCATTAACAGTATCAAATATGAAGGCGGAGACGTGCCTTTGACTGCACTGGACATGACTGCTCTTTCCGGAGTAACCTCCGCACTCCTATCCAACAATAACATTGCGGCATTGGATTTGAGCAACTGTGCTGCTCTTAAAACTCTTGAGGCTGCTAACAACGCCCTCACCTCACTTACAATGCCGAAAAGCGCCGACAACGTCCTCGCCTCTATCGACGTTTCCAATACCGTGACTGACGGTGTAGTTACCAAAGGTTCAAACGAAGTGTTGGGTTCAAACTGGAGCGCAGCTCCTAAATTGACAACCCTGAAAGTTTCCGGAAACACCAAGCTCAAAATGATCAGCTTCCTCAAATGGGAAACATTTGACATTTCAAAGAACACTGAACTTGCTACTCTGGAAATGAATGGCAGCAAGCAGTCGAAGGTTGATATTTCCAAAAACACCAAGCTGAAAACTTTCAGAGCCAACTACAACGAGTTTGAAACTCTTAACGCATCAAACATTCTTGCCAACGCATCTATTTCGGCTAACAACAATCTTTTGACAAGCATTTCAATCCCTGAAGGATTCTCAGGAACTCTTGAAATTAAAGACAACTATTTCTCATTTGCGACTCTTCCCGCTTATTCTCCCTCAACTGCCTATAAATACAAATTCGCTCCTCAGGCTACTATTTCAGCAGCTATCAACGGCGAAAACGTGGTTGANCTCTCAGCTCAGGCTAAAGTTGGCGAAACCGCATCGACNTTTGTTTGGAAAATCGGCGAAACTGCTCTTGTAGAGGGAACCGACTATACCGTAGCAAACGGTGTGTTCACTTTCTTGAAAGACGTTAAGGATGCTTATTGCGAAATCCAGAACGCATTTTTCTATAAAAGTGCCGATTACAACAAGTTGACCCTCACCACAGCTCCCGTAACCTCACCCAACCTCATCCCGCAGATGATGACACTTGGCGTGAAACTTGTCGACAACAAGACCGCAGCATTCTCTCTCGCAACAAGCAGCGAAGCCGGAATGGACGTATATGTTGACTGGGGCGATGGCGTTAAAGCCGGTCCTTACAAAGTAACTTCCAGCACTACTGAAATCACATCAGCAGCAAAGGGCGCAACCATAAAGGTTTATGGCGATCCCGAATTGATCACTACTTTCTCGGCATCGGCAGGCTACAACTTCAACACTACCGAATTCTCTAATCTCCAAATCGAAAGCATCGACCTCTCTCAGCTTGTAAACCTCAGCAAGCTGACTCTTAACCAAGGTTTGATCTCAACCATCGATCTTTCAAAGAACAAAGCGTTGACCACAATCGAGCTTCAGGCTAACAAACTCACCGCATTCGATTTCGATCTTCCCAAGTTGACCAGCCTTGACCTCAGTAACGCAGCTAAAGACAATGTGAGAGCTCTCGGAGACAACAAGCCCGCAATAACCGACTTCAGCAAGTATCCCGCCCTCACTACTTATATTGCTAACTTCACCGGTATAAATGTTGACTTCACCAACACCGGAACCATCACCACTCTCCGTCTCATCGGTAACGAACTCGAAAGCGTCGACCTCAGCAAGCCGACCAAAGTGACCAACATTGTGCTTAACTACAACAACCTCACTTCTTTGGACGCTACCGGAGTTAAAGCCAACGCTTCACTGTTCCTTCTCAACAATAAGCTCACCTCTCTCACTCTTCCCGAGGCAATGACCGGTTCAGTGAACATCTCCAACAACTGCTTCACTTTCGCAACTCTCCCCGCAGAATGGTCTAAACTCACTTATTCTCCCCAAGCTGCTGTTGAAGCAACAGTTGCTGACGGAAAGGTAGACCTCTCAGCTCAGGCTAAAGTCGGCGAAACTGCAACAGTATTCGCATGGGCTGATGGCGAAACCGCTCTTGTTGAAGGAACTGACTACACAGTTGAAAACGGTGTGTTCACCTTCCTCAAAGACGCAGAAAAAGCGGTCTGCTCAATGACCAACGCAGCATACTCAAAACTCACGCTGAAAACCGTAGAACTCAACATCAAGGCTGCCGGCATCGCATCAATCGAAGCTGACGAAAACGCTCCTGTTGAATACTACGACCTCCGCGGTGTTCGAGTAAGCGGCGACGCTCCCGGCATCTACATCCGCCGTCAGGGCAATAAGGCTACTAAAGTTCTCGTTAAATAATTTAACGGAATCCAAGTAAAATAACCGAGTCTATGCCGGATTCCCGGCATAGACTTTTTTTATACCCAAAAGCAATGATGACACCGTCTATTCCTGAAATAAAACAACGCCTGTATGCGATGCGCAACGGAGTGATTGCCGATTCGCTCCGCAATGCCGGCTCCCCCTACCGCAGCATATTCGGGTTGAATCTGCCTCAGCTCACCGAAATAGCGAAGGAGCTCCCGCAATCAGCCGAAATCGCCGACCGTCTTCGAGAAAATGCTGACTCAAGAGAATGTCAGCTCCTCGCCCCGATGGTCTATCCCGTCGGTTCGCTCACTCCGGATCATGCTTCAGAGTGGATAAAAAGCCTGAAGTCGCAGGAGTCTGCCGACATTCTGTGCATGAAATTGCTACGCCATCAGCCCTACGCCATGCAGCTTATCGACAGTTTCATTACCTCCGCTTCCGATATGGAACGCTACGCCGCCCTTCGGCTCCTGTTCTATTTCATTTCCGGCAATATTGAAAAAGCCCGCAACATAGCTTCGGAAGAATTCAACCGGAATAACCCGGCGACNAAAGCGATCGCCTACTCAATCTTAGATGAAATNTCATTNCTNTNCGACGATNNGNCNGCTNANTAACCGACAGNGCNAATGGCAACAGTTGCATTTTTGAANTTCAATCCTTAAATTTGCATCAAACTACTCAATGACAATTGGCAGATTATGAAAGGCATCGTATTAGCAGGCGGCTCAGGCACCCGACTATATCCAATCACCAAGGGGGTCAGCAAGCAGTTGCTCCCCGTGTTTGACAAACCGATGGTGTATTATCCCATTTCCGCGCTTATGCTTGCGGGAATCAGAGACATCCTCATAATCTCCACGCCTCAGGATTTGCCCGGATTCAAGCGGCTTCTCGGTGACGGAAGCGACTACGGCGTCAACTTCACCTACGCCGAGCAGCCATCGCCCGACGGACTCGCCCAGGCGTTCATAATCGGAAAAGAGTTCATCGGCGACGACTCGGTGTGTCTTGTGCTCGGCGACAATATCTTCCACGGAGCAGGCTTTTCTACGATATTGAGGGATGCGGTAAAAACTGCCGAAGACGAAGGAAAAGCAACAGTGTTCGGCTATTGGGTCAACGACCCCGAGCGTTACGGCGTAGCCGAATTCGACCGTGAGGGCAACTGCCTGTCAATTGAAGAAAAACCCGAGCATCCCAAAAGCCACTATGCCGTAGTAGGATTATACTTTTACCCCAATGAAGTGGTCAAAATAGCCCATTCGATAAAGCCGTCGGCTCGGGGAGAGCTTGAAATCACCACTGTCAACCAGGAGTTTCTAAAAGCCGGTGAACTGAAAGTGCAGACCCTCCCCCGCGGTTTCGCATGGCTCGACACCGGCACCCACGATTCCCTCGCCGAAGCGTCAATCTATGTCGAAGTCCTCGAAAAGCGCCAGGGACTCAAAATAGCCTGCCTTGAGGGAATCGCCTACGCCAACGGATGGATTTCAGCCGACAAGCTCCGCGAACTCGCCCGTCCGATGCTCAAAAACCAATACGGCAAATACCTCATCAAAATCGCCGAAGAAGAAAACCTCCAGAAATTCGACTAACCNAATTATGCATTATGCATTGTGAATTATGAATTCAATAAAGACCGAAATAGAGGGTGTCGTCATCCTCGAACCGCGCGTGTTTAAAGACGCCCGCGGATATTTCTTCGAAAGCTACAACAAGAAAACTTTCGACGCCGAAGTCCAGCCCGTCGACTTCGTTCAGGACAACGAATCATGCTCATCCCGCGGAGTGATGCGCGGCTTGCACTTCCAGCGCCCCCCTTACGCCCAGGCGAAACTCGTNCGCTGCGTGNNCGGTCAAGTGCTCGANGTCGCNGTCGACCTCCGCAAAGGCTCNCCCACCTACGGCAAGCACGTCTCCTGCCTGCTCACCGGCGAGAACTGCCGCCAGTTCTTCATCCCGCACGGATTCGCCCACGGGTTCGCAGTGCTCTCCGACACAGCCGTCTTCCAATACAAGTGCGACAACTACTACCATCCCGAAGCTGANGGNGGACTTTCAATCACNGANCCCTCGCTCGGCATCGACTGGGGAATGGNGATCGANGANGCNATNCTGTCNGACAAAGACAAAAAACATCCACTCCTCAGCGACTTCGATTCCCCCTTCTGCTACTAAACAGCAGCCAACAAAAAACTGATTTATTTTGTTTTAATGCCAAATAAACAGTATA
>WFMA01000128.1:0-8256 GCA_009177195.1 Bacteroidales bacterium
CGTGGTTGTAGGAAACGAGGACGGAATCGTAGGCTGGGGTCTTGGCAAGGCTAATGAGGTAACAGCGGATATCGCCAAGGGTGTTGAGGCAGCTAAGAAGAATCTTATCCGCGTGCCGGTTCACAAGGGGACTCTCCCTCACGAGCAGGAAGCTAAGTTTGGCGGTTCGCGCGTGATTCTCAAGCCCGCTTCTCACGGTACCGGAGTGAAGGCTGGTGGCGCTATGCGCGCCGTGTTGGAGAGCGTGGGTATCACCGACGTGCTTGCCAAGTCCAAGGGCTCTTCTAACCCTCACAACCTTGTGAAGGCTACTATTGAGGCTCTTGGCGAGATGCGCAGCCCGCTTCAGGTTGCCCAGAATCGCGGTATATCACTCGAAAAAGTATATAACGGTTAAATCAGCTTGAATCATGGCAAAAATTAAAATCACTCAGATAAAGAGCCGCATCAACGCTCCCAAAGTGCAGAAGCTCACGCTCGACGCGCTTGGATTGAAAAAAATGCATCACTCGGTTGTTAAGGAAAACACTCCCGACGTGATGGGTATGGTTAACCGTGTTCGTCACCTTGTAGAAGTGACCAACGCATAAAACTTACGATGACATGGAATTGAATACTATCCGACCCGCAGTAGGGTCCAACAAGAAGAAAACCCGTATCGGTCGCGGACCGGGTTCTGGCAAGGGTGGAACATCTACCCGTGGTCATAAGGGAGCCAAGTCTCGTTCAGGTTATTCACAGAAAGTAGGTTTCGAAGGTGGTCAGATGCCTCTTCAGCGCCGTTTGCCCAAGTTCGGTTTCAAGAACATCAACCGTGTTGAGTATAAGGGCATCAACATCGGCGCTATCGAGGAGCTTGCCGCAGCCAAGAACCTTAACAAGGTGGGTCTCGAAGAGCTTCGCGCTGCCGGTTTCGTATCAGGCAAGCAGCTCGTCAAGATTTTGGCAAGCGGTACTATCACCCGTGCAATCGCAGTTGAAGCCAATGCGTTTTCTCAGGCAGCCCAGAAAGCTATCGAGGAAGCCGGCGGTTCAATCGCTAAAGTTTAACTGTGATGAGATTTATCCAAACTATAAAGAACATCTGGACAATCGAAGAGCTGCGTAAGCGTCTTCTCATAACATTCATGTTGGTATTCGTATACCGACTTGGATGTTATGTCGTGTTGCCGGGCATTCACCCCGACGATCTTGACGCGCTTGCCAACTTCACTTCAGGCAGCGGGCTTATGCAGCTTCTCGATATGTTTTCCGGAGGCGCCTTCTCTCAGGCTTCAATCTTTGCTCTCGGTATCATGCCTTACATTACTGCGTCGATCGTGATACAGTTGCTCGGCATGGTGCTTCCTTCTTTCCAGAAGATGCAAAGAGAGGGAGAGAGCGGCCGCCAGAAATTGAACCAGTACACACGTTATCTTACCGTCCTGATTCTTTTGCTTCAGGGTCCCGCCTATCTTGTCAACCTCCAGTATCAGGTTAACGCTGCCGGTGGACATGCCACTATGGGCTTCTGGACTATCGCTTATCTTACCGTGATTCTCGCAGCCGGCTCAATGTTTATCATGTGGCTTGGTGAGCGCATCACTGACCGCGGTATCGGTAACGGCATCTCTTTCATTATCCTTGTGGGTATCATCGCCCGCCTTCCGCAGGCTCTTTATTTCGAATTCGTAAGCCGTCTTCCGGGTTCTACCGGATCAGAGGGCGGTCTTGTGATGTTCATCGTGGAGCTTGTTCTGCTTTTCGCTGTCACTGTAGGCGCAGTGCTTCTCGTTCAGGGAACGCGCAAGGTGCCCGTGCAGTATGCTAAGCGCATTGTCGGCAACAAGCAGTATGGAGGCGCTCGCCAGTATATCCCCTTGAAGGTTAATGCCGCCGGNGNTATGCCTATTATTTTCGCTCAGGCGATTATGTTTATTCCGATCACTCTTGCCGGATNNGGCTCTCATGAGAACAGTATTTTCGTGAAGTTCTCCGANATNANCGNATTNGCANATNACATCACTTATTTTATCCTCATTGTGGCGTTCACTTATTTCTATACGGCTATCACAGTGCGTCCCGCGCAGATGGCTGAGGATATGAAGCGCAACAATGGTTTCATCCCGGGTATCAAACCNGGCAAGAAGACTGTGGAATATCTTGACTCGATNATGTCGCGCATCACTCTTCCGGGATCTATCTTCCTGGGTATCGTTGCGGTCATGCCGGCGTTCGCCCGCCTGTTTGGCGTGAGCCAGAATTTCGCTCAGTTCTTCGGAGGCACATCGTTGCTGATTCTTGTGGGTGTTGTTCTTGACACTCTTCAGCAGATTGAGTCGCATCTTATGATGCATCACTACGATGGCTTGATGAAGGATGGTAAAATCAAAGGCCGTACAACCGGCAGTGCATATTAATTAGAAGCTTTAATCCCGCTGATTCAATGATTTATCTGAAGACACCCGATGAAATCGAATTGATGCGAGAGGCAGGTACACTCCTTAGCCGCACACTTGGCGAAGTCGCCAAGTGGGTGGCTCCGGGAGTAACCACGCTTAAGCTCGACACTATAGCCCGAGAGTTTATGCTTGCCAACGGTGGCAAGCCTTCGTGTCTCGGCTATGGAGGATTTCCCGGGACTCTCTGTATAGAAGTCAATGAAACGGTCGTCCATGGTTTTCCGTCCAACTATGCCCTCCGCGAGGGTGACATAGTGGGTATCGACACTGTGGTTGAGCTTAACGGCTATAATGCCGACATGTGTTACACTTTCCCTGTGGGGCATGTCGCTCCCGAGGTGATGCAGTTGCTTAAGGTCACGAAGGAGTCCTTGTATAAGGGAATCGAGGCGTGCAAGGAGGGTAACCGTATCGGTGACGTTGCCAACGCTGTGCAATCTTATTGCGAGCGCCACGGCTACTCGATCGTCAGGGAGATGTGCGGGCATGGAATCGGCAAGAGCATGCACGAGGATCCCGAGGTGCCTAATTACGGGCGCAAGGGGATGGGTCCGTTGATCAAGAACGGTATGTGTATCTGTATTGAGCCTATGGTCAATATGGGCAAGCGCAATATTGTGATTGAGAAGGACGGATGGCAGTGCCGCACCCGCGACCGCCAGCCTTCGGCGCATTTCGAGCACACGGTGGCTATTCTCGGCGGCAAGACCGAGGTGCTGACCACCTTTGACTATATTGAAGAAGTATTAGGAGAAAGAGCAATTTAATATTATTATATGGCAAAACAAGCTGCAATAGAACAAGACGGTACAATAGTGGAAGCATTGAGCAATGCAATGTTCCGAGTAGAGTTGGAAAACGGTCACGAAATCACCGCCCACATATCAGGAAAGATGCGCATGCATTATATCAGGATATTGCCCGGCGACAAGGTGCGTGTCGAGATGTCTCCCTATGACTTGTCCAAAGGCAGAATTGCGTTCAGATACAAATAATAAAAAAACAATAGATATGAAAGTAAGAGCCTCAATCAAGAAGCGTACTCCGGACAGCAAAATCGTCCGTCGTAAAGGTCGTCTTTACGTAATTAATAAGAAAAATCCCAAGTATAAACAGCGTCAAGGATAATTTTTGTTATTTTTGCAGAAAATTTAGTCAAACAATATGGCAGTTAGAATCGTGGGAGTGGATCTCCCCCAGAACAAAAGAGGTGAAATCGCCTTGACTTATATCTTCGGCATCGGCCGCAGCGCCGCAAACTCTATCCTTGAGAAAGCCGGAGTTGACAAAAACATTAAAGTTAAAGACTGGACCGACGCTCAGGCAGCTGCAGTCCGCGAAGTAATCGGCCGCGATCACAAAGTGGAGGGTGACCTTCGCAGTGAAATCCAGCTCAACATCAAGCGCCTGATGGATATCGGTTGCTACCGTGGCATCCGTCACCGTATCGGCTTGCCGGTTCGCGGACAGAGCACCAAGAACAATGCCCGCACTCGCAAGGGTCGCAAGAAAACAGTCGCAAACAAGAAGAAAGCTACAAAATAATAAATTAGTATGGCAAAAAAGACAGTCGCAGCAAAGAAGAGAAATGTTAAAGTTGACGCTAACGGTCAGCTTCACGTACACTCGTCTTTCAACAACATTATCGTGTGCTTAGCCAATTCAGAAGGTCAGGTGATCTCATGGTCAAGCGCTGGTAAGATGGGCTTCCGTGGCTCGAAAAAGAACACCCCTTACGCTGCTCAGATGGCAGCTCAGGATTGCGCAAAGGTTGCTTATGACCTTGGATTGCGCAAGGTGAAAGCTTATGTGAAAGGACCCGGCAATGGCCGTGAGTCAGCTATCCGCACCGTTCATGGCGCAGGTATCGAAGTTACTGAAATCGTTGACGTAACTCCGCTTCCCCACAACGGTTGCCGTCCTCCCAAACGTCGTCGCGTATAATTCTTTTTCCGCAACAACTATATTACTTTCACAAATCTATCAACAGCGGCTACTGACTCTGAAGCGTCTCTGAATGTGAATAGACCACAATTTTATCACCTCTCTGTGGTCGCGGCTGCACTAAGGCGGCGAACCAAAGTCATAACCCGAATTTAAGAAACAGAAAATGGCAAGATATACAGGTCCAAAAACAAAAATCGCCCGTAAGTTCGGCGAACCTATTTTCGGTGCTGACAAAGTTCTTTCCCGTAAGAACTATCCTCCGGGCCAGCACGGCGTGAACAAGCGCCGCAAGTCGTCGGAGTATGGCGTACAGCTCCGTGAGAAGCAGAAAGCCAAATATACCTATGGCGTGCTTGAGAAGCAGTTCCACAATCTTTTCGACCGCGCTTCTCGCACTAAAGGTATTACCGGTGAAGTTCTTCTTCAGCTTCTCGAATCGCGTCTTGACAACGTAGTGTACCGTCTCGGTATTGCTCCTACCCGCGCGGCTGCACGTCAGCTCGTGCTTCACCGCCACATCACTGTCAACGGACAGGTTGTGAACATCGCTTCTTATCAGGTTCTTCCCGGCGATGTTGTTGGCGTTCGTGAGCGTTCTAAGTCGCTTGAGGTTATCGCTGACGCTCTTGCAGGCTTCAACCACAGCAAGTATCCCTGGTTGGAATGGGACGAAACTGTGAAGGCTGGCAAGATGCTTCATGTTCCTGCTCGCGAGGATATTCCTGAGAACATCAAGGAACAGTTAATCGTCGAGTTGTATTCTAAATAATCAATTATAAACACGTAGATCCATGGCTATTTTAGCATTTCAGAAACCTGACAAAGTTGTCATGTTGGAGGCCGATAATTTCTTCGGTAAGTTCGAGTTCAAGCCATTGGAACCCGGATATGGCATCACAGTGGGAAACGCGCTTCGCCGCATCCTGCTCTCCTCGCTCGAGGGCTATGCTATCTCGTCGATCCGCATCGACGGGGTTAAGCACGAGTTTGATACTATCCCGGGTGTTAAGGAAGATGTGACCAACATCATCCTTAACCTCAAGAAAGTTGATCTCAAGCAAACCGTAGAGGGTACCGACTCTGAAAAGGCAACGATAACAGTGTCAGGTCAGGAGGTGTTCAAAGCCGGTGATATTGGCAAGGTGCTTTCCGGATTTGAGGTTCTCAATCCCGACCAAGTCATTTGTCATTTGGATCCCGGTACAAGTTTTCAGCTTGACATTACCATCAACAAAGGTCGCGGCTGGGTGCCCGCAGAAGAGAACGCTTCGCCGGCTGATGCTATAGATGTGATCGCAATCGACTCTATCTATACTCCGATCAAGAACGTGAAATACACGGTGGAGAACTTCCGCGTTGACCAGAAGACCGACTACGAAAAATTGATTATTGAGATCACTACCAACGGATCGATNCTTCCTAAGGATGCCCTGAAGGAAGCTGCTAAGATTTTGATCTACCACTTCATGCTCTTCTCTGACGAGAAGATCACTCTCGAAACAACCGAGGCCGATAGCAATGAAGAATTCGACGAAGAGGTGCTCCGCATGCGTCAGCTCCTTAAATCGAAACTGGTCGATATGGATCTTTCAGTCCGCGCGCTTAACTGTCTTAAGAGCGCTGAAGTCGAGACTCTTGGTGAACTCGTGGTATTTAACAAGACTGACCTCTTGAAATTCCGTAACTTCGGTAAGAAATCGCTGACTGAGCTCGACGAGCTGTTGGCTAATCTCAACCTTTCGTTCGGAATGGACATTTCAAAGTATAAATTAGATAAAGAGTAATAACGATGAGACATAATAAATCTTTCAACCATCTTGGTCGCAAAAAAGCTCACCGCGACGCTATGCTCGCCAATATGACTGTTTCTCTCATCATGCACAAGCGCATTTTCACTACGCTTGCCAAGGCTAAGGCCCTCCGCATGTATGCTGAGCCGCTCATTAACCGAGCTAAGGAGGACAGCACTCCCAACCGCCGTCTGGTTTTCAGCCATCTTCAAAACAAGGAGGCTGTGACCGAACTCTTCCGTGAAGTTTCACAGAAGATCGCTAACCGCAATGGCGGATATACNCGCATTCTTAAGACCGGCAACCGCCTTGGTGACAANGCCAAGACTTGCTTCATTGAGCTTGTTGACTATAACGAGGCAATGCTTAAGGACAACACTGCGAAGAAAGCTACCCGCACTCGCCGCAGCCGTAAGAGCAGCGCTGAGAAGGCNGCTCCTGCAGCCGAGGCTCCCGCTACTGAGGCTCCTGCAGCTGAAGCACCCACCGCTGAATAATATTCAAGCTATATTTGAAAAAATGAGATCCGGTCAGTCCGGGTCTCATTTTTTTTATGCCTGAGCGGGTGATATGATAATAAAAGGATTGTTATGGAAATGGGTAGGATGATGTTTTTAAATTGATAATTTTAAACTCCATAACCTTAATAATGAAAATTTATGGAGGGAAGTGACATTTTTTTTGTAACTTTGTGACTTGATAAAATGACCAAAATTTAAAAGCAACATAATTTTATTAAGTAACATTATGAAAATTGAAAAAATCATTGGACGTGAAGTCCTTGACTCTCGTGGTAACCCCACTGTAGAGGTTGATGTGATTCTTGAGTCGGGCGCGTTTGGCCGCGCTTCAGTTCCTTCAGGCGCTTCTACCGGCGTAAACGAGGCTCTTGAGCTTCGTGACGGCGACAAGAGCCGTTACATGGGCAAGGGTGTGACCAAGGCTGTGGCTAACGTCAACGGTCCTATCGCTGCTGCTCTTGTTGGCATGTCAGCTCTTGACCAGATCAAGATCGACGAAACTATGATCGCTCTTGACGGAACCGAGACCAAGTCTAACCTCGGAGCAAACGCTATCCTTGGCGTGTCGCTCGCAGTTGCAAAGGCTGCCGCTGACTATCTCGACCTTCCCCTTTATAAATATATCGGCGGATGCAACTCTTATGTTCTTCCCGTTCCGATGATGAACATCATCAACGGTGGCGCTCACTCTGACGCTCCCATCGCTTTCCAGGAATTCATGATCCGTCCCATCGGCGCATGCTGCTTCAAGGAAGGTATCCGCATGGGAACTGAGGTGTTCCACAACTTGAAGTCGGTTCTTAAGGAACGCGGTCTTTCTACTGCCGTTGGCGACGAAGGCGGTTTCGCTCCCAACCTTGACGGCACCGAGGACGCTCTTAACGTCATCATCAAGGCTATCGAGAAGGCTGGCTATGTTCCCGGAAAGGACGTGACTATCGGTCTTGACTGCGCTTCTTCTGAGTTCTATAAGGATGGTATCTATGACTACACCTGGAAGCAGGCCGACGGTCCTAAGTACACTTCCGCTCAGCAGGCTGAATATCTTAAGGAACTCGTTGAGAAATATCCCATCGACTCTATCGAAGACGGTATGGCTGAAAATGACTGGGAAGGCTGGAAGCTCCTCACCGAGCTTATCGGCAACCGTTGCCAGCTCGTGGGCGATGACTTGTTCGTTACCAATGTTAAGTATCTCGAAAAGGGTATTGAAATGGGTTGCGCCAACTCAATCCTTGTCAAGGTTAACCAGATCGGTTCACTCACCGAGACTCTCCGCGCTGTTGAGCTCGCTCAGCGCAACGGTTATACTGCGGTTATCTCTCACCGTTCAGGCGAAACTGAAGACGCTACTATCGCTGATATCGCTGTCGCTACCAACGCAGGACAGATCAAGACCGGTTCTGCAAGCCGTTCTGACCGTATGGCTAAGTACAATCAGCTTCTCCGCATTGAGGAGCAGCTTGGCGACGCTGCCGCTTACGGTTATGGCAAGCGCACAAAGATGCCTCAGTAATATTACTGCTAACGCATATACCAATGAAAAAGAGCGATCCC
>WFMA01000128.1:8261-9987 GCA_009177195.1 Bacteroidales bacterium
GGGGTCGCTCTTTTTCATGTTATGGGNGAGAGGGNTGTCGCCGTTATTCGGCNAGGCGAAGCACTCTTATGCCGAGAGCCGAGCGGTTGCGTCTGAGATATTCCGGCAGCGGGAGCTTGTCGACGACCACTTTCCCTTCTGCCGACGATGCGTGCATCAGGTGGGGAACGCCGTTGACGAAGGTGGCTATCCCCATGTGTTGAACGTCAAGCCCCGGGATTTTGGTGACGATAAGTATGATATCGCCCTCGCGCAGATTGCNNGCCACGTCCTTTGATGCGGTTTTTGTCGATTTTATATAAGGAAAACGATGGTTGCGGTAGCCGCGTTCCACATTTGCCATCTTCTGAAAAGCTGCGTCCTCTTTCAGTGCCGGATATTTGTCGCGGTTGGCGGTCATGAAATCGATTGTTTTCACCTGATATGCTGGTTCCGCGATTTGCGATGTCACCTCTTTGAGATTTCCTCGGTGCACATTGTCTACGATCCAGTCGCTGGCATAGTGCAGCCGCGAAGGATATCCGTTGACTGTTCCGTTGCGGTAACGCATCCGTTCCAGGTTGTAGACGAAATCGCGCCACGACGTGCGGTTCTCCCCCAGGGTGTAGGCGAGCGCCAGCATCGTTTCTACATACGTCGTGCAGTCAAATTCTTCCATGTTCACCGTCAGCGTCTCCTCGCCATCGCCGTTGTCGAGAGTTCCTGCCGTGTATGGGCTGCCGAGAAAGGCTTTTCCAAGCGCTTCCACTCTTTNCTGCNCTTTCACTGCCGGCAGCGCTTGCTGAACTTCTATTAAAACCGAGGTTATTGCTGCTGTNTCGAGAGCTTCGTTATGGAATGCCACGTTCTGCATCGGGATGGCGGCAGCTGCCGATAGGCTGNCGGCNNCTGTTATTAAGGATGAAAAAAATCTCTTCATTGCAATTTTGGTTTTCCTATATTATATAATATGAAATGGACTGGTGTAAGCATTTGATACAAAGTTACGAATTTCATCATTTCAATCAAAGGAATTGGCTTGACAAGTGGGAGGAAATCGGGCTTTTGAAAAATTTCTTGAAAATTTTTGGCGATAAAATTTGGAGAATAAATAGAAAGCGCCTACCTTTGCACTCGCTTTTGGGAAGCAAACCCCGATTAGGGTCAGCGGAGGCTGGTCCGGGGCGGGCGGAAGCCCGGGAAAGTTAAAATACTGTTAAAGATTTTGCAGATTGAAAATTTTGACTTAACTTTGCAAAACATTTCGGCGGTCAAAAATGTTGACGCCGCCGGAANGNTNCCGGAAGGGGATCGAGAACATTGAAATGATTAAATGGACAAAAGTAGTACAAGAGCATTGAAAAATGCCTCAAGTCAATCCAAAGCCAAATAAAGCGAGGAGCCGAGCGGGATTCGTAATACAGACGAAAAGACAAATTCAAAGATACAAACAGCGGAGAGTTTGATCCTGGCTCAGGATGAACGCTAGCGACAGGCTTAACACATGCAAGTCGAGGGGCAGCGGGGGAGAGGGTTCGCCCTCTCCCGCCGGCGACCGGCGCACGGGTGAGTAACGCGTATGCGACCTGCCCCGCACAGACGGATAACCCGGAGAAATCCGGACTAATACGGCATGACGCCGCTTCCCTGCATGGGGAGGCGGCCAAAGGAGCGATCCGGTGCGGGATGGGCATGCGTGACATTAGCTAGTTGGCGGGGCAACGGCCCACCAAGGCGACGATGTCTA
>WFMA01000178.1 GCA_009177195.1 Bacteroidales bacterium
CCTACTGGCTGGCTTCAGGCTTTGACATGGCGAATGTGGGGATGGGGCTTTACGGCATCGGTATTGCTGCCGTCGGTATGCTCTCCACTCTCGGTATCACTCTTGCTACCGACGCTTATGGACCTATTGCAGACAATGCCGGCGGTAACGCTGAGATGAGCGGGCTTGGCGAAGATGTGCGTCGTCGCACCGATGCTCTCGACTCGTTGGGAAATACGACGGCAGCCACAGGTAAAGGTTTTGCAATCGGTTCTGCGGCGCTTACCGGTCTCGCTCTTCTTGCGTCCTATATAGAAGAGATTAGAATCGGTCTCGGAAGGTTGGGGGAGACCGCTATTAATATAGGTGATATGATGAAGCCTATCCACGAAGCGTCTTTCACCGATTTCATGACCTATTATGACGTCACTTTGATGAATCCGAAAGTGCTTTCAGGAATGTTCATCGGNAGTATGATNNCANTCCTGTTCTGCGGGNTGACGATGAATGNNGTNGGTCGCGCTGCCGCCCACATGGTTGAGGAGGTGCGTCGCCAATTCCGTGAAATCAAAGGAATATTGACCGGCGACGCTGAGCCTGATTATGCCCGATGTGTTCAAATTTCAACCAAGGGCGCCCAGCGTGAAATGGTGTTCCCGTCGGTGCTTGCGATATTGGTGCCTATTCTCACTGGACTGGTTTTCGGCGTTCCCGGTGTAATTGGACTTCTTGTCGGCGGGCTGTCATCCGGTTTTGTGCTTGCTATATTCATGGCTAATTCCGGTGGTGCCTGGGATAATGCCAAGAAATATGTCGAAGAAGGCAACTTTGGCGGTAAAGGCGGCGCGGTGCATAAAGCTGCCGTTGTGGGCGACACTGTGGGCGATCCCTTCAAGGATACTTCGGGTCCAAGCTTGAATATTCTTATTAAATTAATGTCTATGGTGGCAATTGTTATGGCAGGACTCACAGTGTCGTGGAGCTTGTTTTGATTGAGATTATCTTATGCAATGCGGAATATTTTGATAAAATGCAAAATATTCCGCATTTTTATTTTGATGATTGTCAGGTATTTGCTGTGAAACGCAAAAAATTTATTGAAAAAAGTTGCGATAAAATTTGGAGGGGAATGAAAAAGTCACTACCTTTGCACTCGCTTTTGAGAAACGACGCTTTTTGGGCGGCGGTCTTAAAAGAGAAAACAAAAAATCTCCGAAAAAGTTTGGCGGTTTGAAAAATAGTCATTAACTTTGCACTGTTTTTCCGCCGTCCGCAAGGAGGAGGTTTNAAACGGAGAACATTGAATTATTTGCAATACAACGATAAGTAGTACAAGAGAAGGGTCATTAACATGACACGCCTCTTTGTCAAATCCGAAAACAGCGATAAACCGGCCAGCGTCCGATTGCGGAGCGAGCTTCGTGATACAGACGAAAAGACAAATTCAAAGATACAAACAGCGGAGAGTTTGATCCTGGCTCAGGATGAACGCTAGCGACAGGCCTAACACATGCAAGTCGAGGGGCATCGGGGGAGAGAGCTTGCTCTCTCCCTCCGGCGACCGGCGCACGGGTGAGTAACGCGTATGCGACCTGCCCCGCACAGACGGATAACCCGGAGAAATCCGGACTAATACGGCATGACGCCGCCTTCCTGCATGGGGAGGCGGCCAAAGGAGCGATCCGGTGCGGGATGGGCATGCGTGACATTAGCTAGTTGGCGGGGCAACGGCCCACCAAGGCGACGATGTCTA
>WFMA01000208.1 GCA_009177195.1 Bacteroidales bacterium
GCCTTGGACAGCGAATTTGCCGCCGCTTACGCTCTCTTCGATCTTGCCATCCTTCACATCCATCGAGAAATGGGCCACGAGATTGGCCTGAGCGGTAGATGTGAGCGTGATAGCTGTGAGTAATGCTAAATGTTTGGTTAAGTTCATTATTTTAAGTGTGAAGAGTGAAGAGTTAAGAGTCAAGGGTCAAGAGAAAAAAGGGGTGGTGTGCTTAAAAATCCTGAAAATGCACACCACCCCACAAAGTTACGGAAATTACTTCAGATAATCAAGGATATTCTTGGTCAGCTGCTCAACATTGTGCTGATAGGGGTTGGCACCTGAGTTCTGATTCCATTCATAAGCTGCCAGACCCATTGCGATGCAACGTCCGTGGTCAGGATTAGAATAGAATTCTACGAGGCCTGCTACGCAGTGGTCGCGAACGTGACCCCAAGTAGCGAGAACGAGGGAGTTTGTGGTCACCTCAAAGTTCTTGATGACGTCGCGCTGGTCGCCACTGCCGTAGATATTGCAATCCCAGAGGCAGTTGTGGTCTTCACGCAGGCCGGGGCCGAGGAGGGGGAGAGTCATGTAGCCATAGCCGTTGGGGTCTTCAAGTGTGAGGTCTTTGTAGACAGCGTGCTCAGTGCGGTCGTAGAATCCCTGGTCGGCACCTCCTTGGAAATCCCATCCGAGGTATGGGTTGATTACCCAAACGTCGTCGCCAGAACCGCCGTCGCCGTTACCGTATACGGTAGGAGCCATATTTTCGGGCACAAAGCCGAGAGGCACAGTGAGCTGGGTAGCCATGTTGCCAAGGAAGATGCTGCCGCCGTTGGCTGAATAGTCGCGGAGAGCAGCGATGGTGCTTTCAGCAGCGATGTCTCCNGGGATATTCTCCCATCCCATCGGCAGACCTACTCGGTCAACCTCAATCCACATTACAGAGTAGATAGCGGGGTCATAGTTTGCGATATCTGCCGGGTGGATGAATTCAGCATTNGGCTGCTGAGCAAACCAAGCTGCAGCTGCACGCTCATCGTCGTCGTTGAGGTCGCCGTAAGTAGCGGCATCGGCAGGGAGAAGATAGAGCATTTTCGGCTCAATATATGGGATAGTCTTCTCTACAGACGCTGCAGCTGAATAATAGTAGGTGTCATAGACAGCTTCTACGCTGTAGGTGAGAGGAGTCTCCATAGGCTGTGCTTTCAGTACGTAAGAGGTAGCGTCAGCGGGGAGAAGGATAGCCTTGTCTGTATCGCCATTTGTCACGATGCGTATGCCGGTGCGGTATGCCTGGGAAGGGAGTGTCCAACTGAGTGTCACGGTGCGACCGTTGAGCTCGCTCTGAAGACCGCTTACGCCTGCGAAAGTCTCTTCGGGNAGTGTGACAGTGACAGATTTGCCGGTAGACAAATGGTTGTCGGCATATCTTACTTTAACAGTGTAGACCACTTGCTCGCCCAGAGGAGTGCCGAGAGCAGTGTAGCTGTAATTGCGGTCGGCGTTGAGGTCGAATGTCTGGATTTCAGTTGCGTTGCGATAGAGTGAGCAGCCAGTGACATCATTGCCGGCAGGAAGAGTCCAGGTGATGTTGATGTTATGGTTGGCTTCGCCTCCCACTGAGTAATTGATATCGCTTACAGTAGCGAGCTCCGGACCCTCGGTGTAGCCGGTAGGAGTATATTCGGAGCACCCTGTGAGCAGCAGGCTGAGGCCTGCTGCAAGGGCGTATGTAGATTTTAGAAGTTTCATTTCTTAAAAGATTGTTGAAAGTTGCTTATCATTTGTAGAGATCGCCTGCGTTGTCCACCTGATTGAGAGGAATTGGGCAGAGGATGTCGGATTCGTTGAGGTGAGCATTGTCGAGGTAGTGGTAGAGAGATTTCTCCTTGGCGTAGTAAGCATTNACTGTGTTGACAGCTTCACCCCAACGGATGAGGTCGAACCAGCGGAGACCTTCCATAGCGAGCTCGAGGCGGCGCTCCATGCGTACAGCTTTGCGAGCATATTCCTGAGTCCAACCGGGAGCACCGTATTCGCGAACGAGGTAGGTAGCCACCATCGGGTTGACATCGATCGGAATATAGGTAGGATCAACCGAACGGGCAGCCTTGGCACGAACCTGATTGATAAGAGCGCGTGCACCGTCGAGGTCTTTATTCTGCTCGATGAGAGCCTCAGCCTTCATAAGAAGCACGTCGGCATAGCGGACGATGATGTAGTTGAGTGAGCTTGCACCCCAAGGCACGATACCAACTTTCACGTATGGAGAATCTGGAGATGGATAAGGCTTCTTGCCGGAGAACTGGCTGTAGTTGTTGAGGTTGCGACACCATCTCTCGTTGTACTGGTAGCCACGCCATGGCATACCGATGCGTCCGAAAGTGAAGTCGACGCGTGGGTCAACATTGCCTGCATAGTCAGCATGGTCAAGATTTTCAGATGGAGCCTTAGAGCTGTCGAGATATGGCAGACCGCTTTCGTCGGTGCGGAAAGCGTTGACGAGGTCCTGAGAGCCGGTGTAGAAGTCGTCGCCGTTGCCGTATACATCGCCTTCTGATACAGTACAGTTAAGACAGTTGTTGAAGTTGTACTGGTCGGGAGAGTTGGCAGAAGAGAACTGNACAGCCATTACTGACTCATACTGATTGTTGAACTCAGGCTTCGACATGTCGAGGAAGTTTGGATAGAGAGAGTATTGACCGCTCTTGATAACATAGTCGGCATATTCTTCAGCAGTAGCGTAGTCGTTGATGAAGAGTGCAACGCGTGCGAGGACTGCAGCAGCAACATATTTGTTGAAACGTCCCGGTTCAGTCTGGGAAGCTACGTTGTTGGCGTATGCTTCTTTGAGGTCAGCTACGATGAAGCCTGCAATCTGGTCGCGGGTGTATTCGCTTGCGCTTACGCTTGAAGGGTCTGTCACCGTCTCATCGAAGTATGGGAACTTCTTGAATATGCGGAGCTGATCGAAGTAGTAGTATGCGCGGAGGGTTTTCATCTCGGCGATGTATGCCTTGCGGTTTTCGTCGCTTAAGTTGCCTGAGCCCTGGAGCGCGCGGATTGCAGTGTTGCAACGTGCGATAGAGAAGTAGTTGTTGCGCCACTTGAAGTCGAGGATCGGGTTATCGCTCTGCACATTGCCGATAGAGAACTCGTGCATGTAGACTTCGTAGCCGAGTTCGCCGCCACCCTTCTGAGCGTCGTCAGAACGGATATCNAATACCCAGTTGTTGATTGGTCCGGCAAANGACTCGTTGTTGCCGAAATAGTGGCAGAGGAGAGTTGCGTAGGCNGAAGTCATCAAGTCGATAGCCTCGCCGTCGCCAATCTGTTCGTTGGTGAATTTCCCCTGAGGTTTTGTGTCGAGCAGATCTTCGCAAGATGTGGCAGAGATGCCGAGAGCGATCAAGGCAGANGCCATTAAAGCCTGTTTCGCTATGTATTTTATNGTTTTCATTATTTCTTTCATTGATTGGTTAGAACTGGAGATTCAGGCCGAATGTGAATGTGCGTGGACGTGGGTAAGCACCATTGTCAATGCGTGCGCCATATTCGCCGGGGAGGATCTCTGGGTCAAGACCTTTGTATTTGGTCATTGTGAATACGTTTTCTACCTGGCCGAAGATGCTGAGGTTTTCGCAAGCGAATTTCTCAGTGATGTGGCGTGGAAGAGTGTAGGAAAGCTTGAGATATTTCATCTTCATNTAAGAGCCATCTTGCACGTAGTAGGTAGAGAAGCGGGCCTCGTTGTTNGCATCGGTCAGAGAGAGAGCCGGGATATCGCTGTTGGTGTTTTCAGGAGTCCAAGCATTGAGGATGTCGGCAGCGTGGTTGGTGTTGAGGTTGGCACGTCCGAATGAATAGAGCTGACCCTTCATGATGTTCTGGANATCNAAACCGAANTCGCCNGAGAAGAACATNTCGAGAGTGAAAGCCTTATACTTGAATGCGAGNTTGATACCCATTGANAGGTCNGGNTTNGGNTCGCCGATGAAGCAGCGGTCGGCATCNGTGATNTATCCGTCGCCATTCAGGTCGCGATACATCAGGCGTCCGGGAGCTGCACCCTGCTGCTGAGCGTGGTTGGCCACTTCTTCAGTCGACTGGAAGATGCCGTCGCATACATAGCCGTAGTAGANACCCATAGGCTGGCCNGGCACGAGGCGCTGGTCGCCACCGATGAATTCCTGACGGTTGTTGAGCTTGAGGAGCTTGTTCTTATACTGGGAGATGTTGATNGATCCNTTCCAAGAGAAGTCGCCGTAAGAAGGAGAGTTNTAGCCTANTGTCACTTCCCAACCATTGTTGCGCATAGAGCCGGTATTGAGCCAAGTAGCTGCGTTTTCACCTGCAACGCTAAGTGCTGGCGGGATGGTAAGCATGTCAGTAGTCTTCTTGATGTAGTAGTCGGCGCTGAGGTTGATTGCTCCGTGGAGGAACTGGAGGTCGATACCGATATTGTTCTGGGTTGTAGTCTCCCATTTCAGATCGGGGTTACCGGTAGAGTCAAGAGTGATACCGGAAGTGGTAGTTGAGTTAGTACCGGAGAGGTCGTAAGCACCGTTGCCTGTATTGAAGATGTAAGTAGAGTAGGCAGGATAAAGAGCAGGGATGTTGGCGTTACCATTCTGGCCCCATGAGTAGCGGATCTTCATGTCGGTAAGGATGTCGTTTTCAGGGAAGAAAGCTTCCTGAGTCGGACGCCATGCGATAGAAGCAGCGGGGAATACGCCTGAGCGGTGACCTTTAGCGAATCGGGAGTTTTCGTCGCGGCGGATTGTGAACGATACGAGGTAGCGGTCCATGAAGTTGTAGTCGATCTTTCCGAAGAGTGAGAATACACTCCACTGGGTCTTGCCACCACCATTGTTGCGGACGCCTGTGCCGGCACCAATCTGCATATAGTCAGTGTCTTCGAATGCATATCCTTCGCGATAAGCTGAGAGATCGCGGAAAGTGTAGCCGATAGCTTCAGTACCGATGAGGACCATAAGATTATGCTTCTCGTTGAAGCTCTTGACATAGTTGGCAGTGTTACTCCA
>WFMA01000086.1 GCA_009177195.1 Bacteroidales bacterium
CCAATATGGCGATAGCTATCGGCTTGGACTACTCGCCGCTTGGCCGCCGCCAGCGCAAAGGAGTGCTCGACGTTGTAACACGCGAGTTGCTCACTCCTAAAGGTCTGCGCACTCTGTCGCCGAAGAGCTACGGGTACCATCCCTTCTATGTCGGAAGTCCTGAAGACCGCATAAAGGCATATCACAACGGAACTGCCCGTCCATGGCTCATCGGAATGTATGCCGACGCCTACATCAAAGTGTTCGGCATGAGTGGAATCAGCTACATCGACCGCATGCTTATCGGATTCGAAGACGAAATGAGTAACGGCTGTATCGGTTCGATCTCACAACTCTATGACGGCAATCCGCCATTCACCGGCAGAGGAGCCATATCCCATGCGACATGCGTGGCTGAAGTTCTCCGCACCTTAAGAAATCTCAAAAAACTAAATGCATAACAGCCTGCCATGAAAGCATTAATGTTTGGGTGGGAATTTCCACCCCATATCTTAGGCGGTCTTGGAACCGCCAGCTACGGTCTCACAAAAGGCATGTGGGAATGTGGCGACATGGATATAACTTTTGTAATACCCAAACCTCACGGTGATGAGGATAAAAGTTTCGCCAAAATCATAGGCACATCGCAAACCCCTGTAGCATGGCGCGACGTGAGCCGCGAATATGTTGAAAGCCGCATAGGCAACGTGATGAACCCTGACGAATATTTCCGTCTCCGCGACCACATCTATGCTGACTTCAACTATATGCGTCTGAACGATCTGGGATGTATCGAATTTTCCGGACGCTATCCCGACAACCTGCTTGAGGAAATAAACAATTACTCGATTTGCGCGGGAGTTATCGCAAGAACGGAAGAATTTGACGTTATCCACTCCCATGACTGGCTCACCTACCCCGCCGGCATCCATGCCAAGCAGGTTACAGGCAAGCCCCTCGTGATTCATGTTCACGCAACCGATTTTGACCGCTCGAGAGGCAACGTGAATCCTACCGTCTACAACATTGAGCGCGACGGAATGATTCATGCCGACCACATCATCACCGTCAGCAATCTTACCCGCAATACCGTCATCGAGAAATATGGCATTGACCCCAATAAGGTGACCACCGTCCACAACGCCGTGACTCCGCTAAGCGAGGAGCTTCTTAACGTCAATCCTCCGCGCGCGAAAGAAAAGGTGGTGACATTCCTCGGTCGAATCACCATGCAAAAAGGTCCTGAATACTTCGTCGAGGCAGCCGCGCGCGTTCTCAAGAACAATCACAACGTGAGATTTGTAATGGCAGGAAGCGGCGACATGATGGACAAAATGATAACCCTCGCTGCTGAGAGAGGCATCGCCGACCGCTTCCATTTCCCCGGCTTCCAGAAAGGAAAGCAAGTGTATGAAATGTTGAAAGCAAGCGATGTCTACATCATGCCTTCGGTATCGGAACCCTTCGGTATCTCGCCATTGGAAGCAATGCAGATGGGAGTGCCGTCAATCATCTCCAAGCAGAGCGGATGCGCCGAAATCCTAACCAACGTAATCAAAACCGATTACTGGGACATCGACGCCATGGCTGACGCCATCTACTCGATCGTCACCTATCCGGCCATGTACAATCAGCTTAGAGAAGACGGACTTGCCGAAGTGAATCAGATTACCTGGGACAAAGCCGGACGCAAGGTTATCGACATATACAATAAAGTTCTCCACCGCAATTAACCGAAAATAAAATTACATACCTCAAAACCCCAAAGCTTATGAAAGCTATTTGTTTCTATTTTCAGATCCATCAGCCGTTCAGGCTAAAAAGATATCGTTTCTTTGATATAGGTAACGACCATTACTACTATGACGATTTCGCCAATGACGACATCGTCACCCGCATCGCCCACAAGAGCTACATTCCCGCTGCTGAAACCCTGCTCAGAATGATTGAAGCATCCAATGGCAAATTCCGTTGCGCTTTATCAATCTCAGGCACCGCGTTGGAACAATTCGAACAGTATGTTCCTGAATTCATCGACTTGCTTAAGAAACTTGCCGACACCGGGAAAGTGGAATTCCTTGCCGAGACCTATGCTCACTCACTCTCTTCGCTCATTGACCCCGAAGAATTCGCCCAGCAGGTCAAGAGCCATGACGACAAGATATTCGAGTTGTTTGGACAGCATCCCAAAGTGCTTCGCAACACAGAGTTAATTTATTGCGACGAAATGGCTCCGATGATTTATGACCTCGGCTACAAAGGCTGTCTCACAGAAGGAGCCAAACATATTCTCGGATGGAAGTCGCCCAATTATGTTTACTCGGCTGCCACATGCCCCAAACTCAAATTGCTTCTCAAGAATGACAAGCTCAGCGATGACATCTCATTCCGTTTCAGCAACCATGAATGGGACGCCTATCCATTGACCGCCGACAAGTATATCGACTGGATTGCCAACACCCCTGCCGAAGAGCAGGTCATCAACCTGTTCATGAGCCTTGAGACTTTCGGTGAAATTCAGCCCCGTGAAAGCGGTATCTTCCAGTTCCTTGAAGCGCTCCCACGTTTCGCCGAGCAGAAAGGAATTGATTTCTGGACTCCGTCGGAAGTAGTGTCAAAGTGCAAAGCTGTCGACACCCTCAGCGTGCTTCACCCCATCTCATGGGCCGACGAAGCTCGTGACACAAGCGCATGGCTTGGAAATAAACTTCAGAACGAGGCGTTCAACAAGCTTTATTCAGTAGCAGAAAGAGTGCGTTTGTGTACCGACCGCCGTCTGAAACAGGACTGGACCTATCTTCAGGCAAGCGACCATTTCTTCTACATGTCGACAAAACACATGAACGACGGAGCGGTTCACGCCATGTTCAGCCCCTACGAAACTCCGTTCCAGGCTTTCACCAATTACATGAACGTGCTCGCTGACTTCATTGTGCGCGTTGAAGAGCAGTATCCCCTCTCGATTGAAAATGAGGAATTGAACTCACTTCTCACCACAATACGAAATCAGGCTACTGAAATCGAAGTCCTCAACAAGGAAGTAGCTTCAATGCGAAACAACCTTGAGCACTTCAATGAAGAGCATAAAACCCGCAAGGAATTAGCCGAAAAAGAATCGGAAGAAAAACCAGCGAAAAAAGCTGCTGCCGAAAAGCCCGCTAAGGCTGCAAAGAAAACAGCAAAAAAGACTAAGAAAGCTCTGGAAACAAAAGAATAAAATCTGACCTCATCTATAATCGGAAGGACAGGCGACGCATAATAAGCGCCTATCCTTCCGATTTTTTTAATCAGTTTAATTATGGATATAGAAAAATGCCGGGAAATATGTTTAAGCCTTCATGAGAGGATAAATGAGACTTTTCCGTTTGACGATGTATCGCTCGTAATGAAAATAGCCGACAAAATGTTTGCGCTCTTACCCCTTGACACCCCTGACATAATCTCACTTAAATGCGATCCCGAACGAGCCATTGAATTGCGCGAGCNTTATNATGGNATAGAACCGGCTTATCACTTTAATAAAAAATACTGGAATCAAGTGAGCCTGCATGACGACGTGCCCGATTCCCTAATCGCAGAACTGATTGCCCACTCATTTCAACTCGTTGTAGCGAAATTNNCCCGAAAACAACNGGAAGANCTNGCNATCACNGTGAANNNANCAATCTAATCATGATGATAGGGTTCCCCTCGGAGAATGGTCATAGCCCGGTAAAGCTGCTCGGTAAAAAAAAGCCTGACCATTTCATGGGAAAAAGTCATTTTCGATAAAGAAATCTTATCATCGGCACGATTATATACCCCTTTTGAAAATCCATAAGGACCACCCACAAGAAAGACAAGCCGTTTAGGAACCGTGACCATTTTCTTATCGATAAAAGCAGCAAACTCCCTCGACGTAAATTCCTTGCCTCGCTCGTCGAGAAGCACCAAATAATCACCTGGCAGCAACTGGGCGAGCATAATTTCGCCCTCCATTTCCTTCTGTCGCTCTTCGGTCAATGACTTGGTTGTCTTGATATCCTGAAGATAAGTTATTGAAAACGGCACATAATGGGATGTGCGTTTCACGTAATTGTCAATACCTTCCTGAAGATATCGGGAGACGGTTTTCCCGATAACCATTAATTCTATTTTCATACTTTTTCGTTTCCGCAAAGATAGACATTCTTTTTCCAGCCGTCAATTACTATTTTGGAAATAGCGCGAAAATAGCTATTTTTGCACCGATTTAACACTTGTCGAAATATGAAAACGAGAGAACAGCTAATCGATGAACTTATCGATCTATCATTTGCCGAAGACGTAGGCGACGGTGACCACACCACGCTAAGCACTATTCCTGAAAATGAGACAGGAAAACAACAGCTCATCATAAAAGAGGAAGGAATCCTTGCCGGAGTGGACATCGCTCGAAAAGTATTCGAAAAATTTGATCCGTCATTAAAAATGACTGTTTTCATTAACGACGGCGAGCATGTGAAGCCCGGCGATATCGCATTTGTTGTAGAAGGAAAAGTGAGGTCCTTGCTGCAAACCGAACGCACTATGCTCAACATAATGCAGCGCATGAGCGGCATCGCCACCACCACAGCCCGATATCAGGAAAAGCTACAAGGCTTGAAAACAAAGGTGCTTGATACTCGCAAAACCACCCCCGGAATGCGACTTCTCGAAAAGGATGCCGTAAAAATAGGGGGAGGCATGAACCACCGCATAGGCTTGTTTGACATGATTTTGATTAAAGACAATCATGTGGACTTCGCCGGAGGCATTCCTCAGGCAGTCGCTGCCGCCCGCAAATATCTCAAAGAGAAAGACAAGAATCTGAAAATAGAGGTTGAGGTCCGCAATACCGACGAAATCAATCAAGCGCTTGAATGCAATGTCGACAGAATAATGCTCGACAATTTCACTCCCGAACGCACTCGCGAAGCCGTAAAACTCATCAACGGACGCGCTGAAATCGAATCGTCGGGAGGTATTACCATCGACACCCTCAGGGACTATGCCGAAGCCGGAGTAGATTTTATCTCAGTCGGCGCCCTGACTCACTCGGTAAAAGGACTCGACATGAGTTTTAAGGCTTGCTAAATCGAGCCTTAGAACCGGTCTCCAGCATTTTATCCACCGTAAAGCCCGCAAATGTGTCAATCACAATGTGGGCTTTGCTTTTTATCCTTTCAGCCTGCAATGTAGTGGCAAGCCCTATCACTACCGCTCCTGAAGCCATCCCGGCTTCAAGTCCCGCCTCCGAGTCCTCAAAGACCCAGCAATCTTCAGGAACGCATCCAATTCTTTCAGCCGCCATCTGATAGCCCTGCGGATCGGGCTTTGAGCGCTGCACGTCCGATCCGGTTACAACGGCATCAAAGCAGTCCTGCAATTCAGGGTGCAACCGCCACAATTTAGTCATTTTTTCGTGGCTGCTGCTCGTCACTATCGCAGTTCTCACTCCCCTCTCTCGCAGTTCGGCAAGGAAGTCCATCACCCCTTCACACACGGGATAATCCATTTCAGCCTCAAATTTATTAATCCGCGCCAACACGTCTGCCGACGCTTCGGGGGAAGGGAAATAGGTGAGCAATATTTTCTCTATAGTGCTACCTTTTATATTCATTGCAAAATTATCGTCGGGAATATGATAATCCAGTCCAAGCTGACGGTAAAATTCCGTGTAAAGACGTTCACTGTCAATCAACACTCCGTCAAGATCAAATAACGCGCCTAAAATCGTCATCTTTTAAAAATATTTAATTAGAATGCAAAAATAACAATTATAACAGACCAAAATTGGCTAACAGATGTTAATTTTGTAACATAAAACTAATTTTATGGCAAATGCGGATAGCCCGATGTCGCTCGGGTCAAAATCTATCAGTCGACTACTCGTCCAATATTCAGTTCCTGCAATCATTGCGAGCGTAGCGACTTCTTTATACAACATCATCGACAGCATTTTTATAGGAAGAGGAGTGGGACCGATGGCTATCGCCGGATTGGCTATTACGTTTCCCATGATGAATCTCGTCGTAGCATTCTGTACTCTCATCGCTGCCGGCGGCGCCACAATCACATCGATTTTCATGGGACAGAAAAACATTTCCCGCGCTACCGACGTGGTGAACAACGTGATGGTGTTATGCCTGATAAATTCAGTCGTTTTCGGAGGGCTCTCCCTCATCTTCCTTGACGACATTCTCATATTCTTCGGAGCCACCCCCGAAACCATAAGCTATGCCCGGGAATTCATGACCATAATCCTGTATGGCACACCTATAACCTATGTGTTCATAGGGCTCAACAACCTCATGCGAGCCACCGGCTATCCGAAAAAAGCGATGATTTCAGCCCTCATTTCAGTAGGTATAAACTTGGTGATTGCTCCAATCTTCATTTTCAAGTTCAAATGGGGAATCGCAGGCGCCGCCCTGGCGACTCTATGCGGACAGTCGGTGGCGTTCATCTGGGTGCTCATCCATTTCTTTTCAAAGAGCAGTTTCATTCATTTCCAACGCAACAACAAGTGGTTTACCCCTACGATAATAAAACGGATATACGCTATCGGACTCTCACCGTTCCTGATGAACGTCTGCGCCTGCGTGGTGGTGATTTTCATCAACAAAGCACTGCTTGACACCGCCGGCGTAGACGGGAATATGGCAGTAGGAGCCTACGGAATCATCAACCGCACCACAATGTTCTTTGTCATGATCGTATTTGGCGTCACTCAGGGAATGCAACCTATACTCGGCTTCAATTTCGGTGCCAACAACTGGGAACGAGTTAAGCGCACCCTCCGACTCGGAATGTTCTGCGGCTTCGCCATCACCACCATTGGGTGTATCTTGACCGAGACACTTCCCAACAACATCAGCCAGCTTTTCACCACCGATGAAACCCTCATTGACATAGCTCGCCGCGGTTTTAGAATATATTTCGCCTGCTACTCAATTGTGGGAATTCAAATTGTGATTCAAAACTTTTTCCAGTCAATTGGCAAGCCGAAACTCTCCATCTTCCTGTCATTGACACGCCAGCTCATCTTCCTCATCCCATTCCTGCTCATTCTGCCGCGGCATTACGGAATTGACGGCGTATGGGCAAGCATGTGCGGCTCCGACCTCCTTGCGTTCCTGCTCGCTGTTGGAACTCTTATCATAATGAACAGGAAACTTAACCGATATTTCAAGAACTTAACTTCTCTAAGCAACAGCTGATCAACAATCATGATTATCGACACCAACCTTAGAGTATCGCCCAAAACAGCATCCAATCTCAAGCTGCTGACTGAACTTGCAATAAAGGAGACCCGACTCGACGCTCATCGAGTAAAAGCGTCCCACATCATAAAACGCTCAATCGATGCCCGCCAACGTAATGTTGTTATCAACATAACTTTAAGAATGTGGCTCGACGAGGAACCCGAATCGCTCACCACCGCATCGCCGGTAAAGTATGCCAAAGTCAACGGAAGTGCTCAGGCAATCGTTGTCGGAGCGGGACCGGCAGGTCTGTTCGCCGCGTTAAGGTTGATCGAGCTTGGCATCCGCCCCGTTGTTCTTGAACGCGGAAAAGACGTGGATTCAAGAAGAAAAGACCTCGCCGCAATTTCACGAGAAAACCGGGTCGATCCCGATTCAAACTATTGCTTCGGTGAAGGCGGAGCCGGCGCCTATTCCGACGGCAAGCTATATACCCGCAGCAAGAAGCGCGGCTCAGTCGACAAAGTGTTGAACATCCTGCACCAACACGGAGCGTCGGAAAACATTCTCATCGACGCTCACCCTCACATAGGCACCGACAAGCTCCCCAATGTCATAAAGGCTATCCGAAACACGATTATCGACAATGGCGGAACTGTAAAATTCAACACTAAAGTTACCGAACTTATAATTGAAAACGGGATAACTGTGGGAGTCAAGACCGCCGACGGTCAAGAGTATCACGGACCCGTCATTCTTGCCACCGGACATTCGGCTCGCGATGTCTACCGTTTTCTTCTCGACGCAGGAGTGAAACTCGAAGCGAAAGGAATTGCCGTAGGGGTAAGACTTGAACATCCCCAGGCTCTTATTGACAAAATCCAATACCACAGCCCGGAAGGAAGAGGACAATATCTCCCCGCAGCTGAATACTCGATGCTCACAAGAGTCGATGACCGAGGAGTCTACTCATTCTGCATGTGTCCCGGTGGCTTCATCATTCCGGCGGCAAGCGCTTCAGGACAGCTCGTGGTCAACGGCATGTCCCCATCATCGCGCGGAACCCGCTGGGCTAATTCGGGTATGGTCGTTGAAGTACTTCCTGAAGATGTCACAGCTTACAACGGTCCCCTTAAAATGATGAAATTTCAAGAGGATATCGAAACAAAATTCTTCGATGACGCAAAGCAAACGCAAAACGCGCCGGCGCAACGCATGATCGATTTCACCAATGGGAAGCCCTCAACCTCGTTGCCCGAAACATCTTATGCTCCGGGAATCCACCCGGCGAGAATAGACGAACTGCTGCCCGAAACAGTGGCAAGCCGGCTGCAAGAAGGGTTCAGGCAATTTGGGAAAAAATCGAAAGGATTCCTCACCAACGACGCAGTGCTGATAGGCTGCGAAACGCGCACATCCTCGCCCGTGAGAATCACGCGCGATTCCGAAACGCTGCAACACATCAATATCAACGGGCTCTTCCCTTGCGGCGAAGGAGCCGGTTATGCGGGCGGCATCGTGTCAGCCGCTATCGACGGTGAACGATGCGCCGACGCGCTCGCGGCTTATCTCGACGTCAATCGCTGACCCAACTCCCCCATTGACTCCGTCATTAAAAATTATTGTGAGATTTTTGCAATAATATTTTGTAATTAAATAGGGTGTTACGCAGATTTTTAATAATTTTGCACTTTGAATCGATAACTAAGAACATAACGTATGTCAGACATTAAGAAAATCAAGACCGCTCTGGTTTCAGTATACCACAAAGATGGTTTGGATGAAATACTTGCTTTGTTACACAAGCAGGGAGTGCAATTTCTCTCAACCGGTGGAACACAATCATTTATCGAAAGTCTGGGCTATCCCTGCGCTCTCGTAGAAGACCTCACAGGCTATCCCTCAATCTTAGGAGGACGCGTGAAGACATTGCACCCTAAAGTTTTCGGAGGCATCCTGAACCGTCGTNACAATGAAGGCGACCGTGAGCAAANCAAGCAATATGACATTCNCGAAATCGANCNTGTGANTGTCGATTTGTATCCCTTTGACGACACTGTAGCATCGGGCGCTTCTCACGAAGCAATCATTGAAAAAATCGATATTGGCGGAATCTCCCTTATCCGAGCTGCCGCTAAAAACTATAAAGACGTTATCATCGTCGCTTCGAAGCATCAGTACGCGCCCCTCGCCGCTCTCCTGCGTGAGAACGGAGCTGAATCGACCCTCGATCAGCGCCGCTGGTTTGCAAAAGAAGCATTCGCTGTCAGCTCAGGCTATGACAGTTCAATCTTCAACTATTTCGATCAGAATGACGGACCGTCGGCACTGCGCATAGCAATCGACGGAGCCAAGACAATGCGCTATGGCGAAAACCCCCATCAGAAAGGATATTTCTTCGGAAATTTCGAAAGCATGTTCGAGCAGCTTCACGGAAAAGAGATTTCCTACAACAATCTGCTTGACATCGACGCTGCGGTCAATCTCATAAGCGAGTTCACCGACCCCACTTTTGCAATCCTCAAGCACAACAATGCATGCGGACTCGCAACCCGTCCCACAATCGCTGAAGCGTGGAAAGACGCTCTCGCCGGCGATCCTGTTTCAGCATTTGGCGGTGTGCTCATCTGCAACGGAGAGATTAACGAAGAGGCTGCCGAGGAAATGAATAAAATCTTCTTCGAAGTGGTTATCGCTCCGTCCTACACTGAAAAAGCCCTTGAAATTCTTAAGCAGAAAAAGAATCGCATAATCCTTATCCAAAAGTCTCCTTTGACTACAAAAATGCAATTCCGTTCATGCTTGAACGGAGCGCTGGGACAGGAACGCGACCTCAAGATTGAAACTCCCGAAGATCTCAAGCAGGCAACCAACCGCGCTGTCACCCCCGAACAAGTAAAGGATTTGCTTTTCGCCAATAAGATAGTTAAAAACTCAAAGAGCAACGCCATCGTTCTCGCTAAGGGCGAACAACTTCTCGCCAGCGGTGTGGGACAGACTTCGCGCGTCGACGCTCTCAAGCAAGCTATCGCAAAAGCTCACTCGTTCGGATTTGACCTTCACGGCGCCGTTATGGCATCTGACGCATTCTTCCCATTTGCCGATTGCGTGGAGATAGCGCACGAAGCAGGGGTAGAAGCTGTCATCCAACCCGGCGGCTCAATCCGCGACAACGACACCGTGGAATATTGCAACGCCAACGATATGGCGATGGTTATTACCGGTTTCCGTCATTTCAAACACTAATTTGATTCAATTACTCTCACTGACCAAAAATGGGACTTTTCTCTTTCACAAAAGAAATAGCCATCGATTTAGGTACCGCCAACACCATTATCATCCACAATGATAAGATCGTGATTGACGAGCCTTCAATCGTGGCGCTTGACACAAAGACCGGCAAACTGATTGCTGTCGGAACCGAGGCGCAGCAGATGCAGGGCAAAGAGCCCGAAGGCATCCGCACCGTCCGTCCGCTCAGAAAAGGCGTGATTGCCGACTTTAACGCCGCTGAATTAATGATTCGCGGTTTAGTGAAAAAAGTAAGCACAAAAAGCAAGTGGTTCTCGCCGTCGCTTCGCATGGTTGTCGGTATCCCCTCAGGCTCTACCGAAGTGGAAATCCGTGCGGTGCGCGACTCGTCGGAACATGCCGGCGGACGCGATGTCTACATGATTTATGAGCCAATGGCTGCCGCTCTCGGTATCGGACTCGACGTGCAGGCTCCCGAAGGCAACATGATCGTCGACATAGGCGGCGGTAGTTCAGAAATCGCCGTTATCTCGCTCGGCGGCATCGTCAGCAACAAGAGCATCCAGATCGCCGGCGATGACCTTACCGAAGATATTAAAGAGCACATGCGCCGCGCCCACAACATAAAAGTGGGTGAACGCACAGCTGAGCTCATTAAAATGAACGTAGGCTCAGCCTTGACTGAACTTGAGAACCCGCCCGAGGACTATATCGTTCACGGTCCGAATCAAATGACCGCCTTGCCGATGGAGGTGCCTGTAAGCTATCAAGAAATTTCACACTGCATCGAAAAATCAATCTCCAAGATCGAAGCCGCAGTGCTTAGCGCTCTTGAGCAGACTCCTCCCGAACTCTATGCCGACATTGTTCGCAACGGTATATGGCTTGCCGGCGGCGGCGCTCTTCTGCGCGGTCTTGACAAGCGATTGATCGATAAAATCGGTATACCGTTCCACATCGCCGAAGACCCTCTTCTCGCTGTGGCTCGCGGAACCGGTGTCGCACTCAAGAATATCAACAAGTTCAAATTCTTGATTCGATAACACCTCATTAAAGAACCTGTTTCCTGTTGGGAGTGCTGTGAAAAACACGGCACTCCCTAATAGGTAAATATATATGCTGCGTTGACAACAAAATGCGTGACCTGCTTGATTTTCTAATCAAATACAGCAAATGGCTTCTGTTCGTGATTTATGTGGTTGCGAGCTGCGTGTTGCTTTTTCATAACAATCCGTATCAGCACCACATTTTCCTCACGTCAGCCAATACCGTCTCATCAGCCGTCTACGGAAGCGCTGAAAACGTCACTTCCTATTTTCATCTCCATGACATAAATGAGGATTTGCAGTCACAAAACGCCCGCCTCGAAGCTCAACTCCTCGACTTGCAGAAAAAGCTTGAAAAATATGAGCTTGACGAAGCGTTTGATTCAATAATGGCTGACACAGTTAAATTGCAATATGACTTCATCCTTGCCAATGTGATCAGCAACAGCGTGACCCGAGGACATAACTATATCACCATAGGCAAAGGAAAGAAGGACGGCATCAAACCCGAAATGGGAGTTGTAGACCAGAACGGAGTTGTCGGCGTAGTCAATGTGGTTGGAAACAACGCTTCCCGAATAATCTCGCTTCTCAATCCCAAAATGAGACTCTCTTGCAAAATTAAGGGCAGCGAGTATTTCGGATCGCTCGTGTGGGACGGAAAGAATCCTGAAGAGGCGGTATTGGAAGAGATGCCCCGTCATGAGAAATTCAAAAAAGGCGACACGATTGTCACAAGCGGATATTCGGCGGTATTCCCTCCCGGCATTCCCGTTGGCACGATAATCAGTCACGCCAAAGAGCACGACGACAATTTCTATGCGCTGCGTATAAAGCTGTTCACAGATTTCAACAGGCTCAGCACCGTCAGGGTAATCACCAACGAGATGGTTGAAGAACTTCAGGAAATCACCGACGGTGAAGAAAACGATTGAAACAACAGACAAAGATGACCAAAACAATACTCCAATTTCTACTGCTGTTCATTGTATTGATTCTGCTTCAGGCTATCGTGTTCAACAATATATGCCTGTTCGGAGTCGCCGTGCCGTTTGTGTTCATCTATTTCATTGTCCATCTGCCCATCACGATTTCCCCCAACTGGCTTCTCACCCTCTCATTCATAACCGGACTGACAATCGACATTTTCGCAAACACCCAGGGGATGAACGCCCTCGCATGCACGATTGTCGCCATGTCGCGCCACAGTATCCTTCACTGGTATTTCCCGCGCGAAGACGAGCTCACCATCCCCGAGCCCTCCATCAGGTCGCTCGGCTTCGAGTATTTCGCCAAATACCTGTTTACCTTTGTATTATTTTACTGCACTATAATATTCCTTATTGAATCCTTTTCATTATTTAACATTTTCAGGCTGTTGCTACGCATAATTTGCAGCACATTCCTCACGTTTTTGATTTTGCTGGGAGTTGACAGCATGCTGTCGCAGGGGAAATAATTTAATCTATGAGAAAAAACTACGAACTTGAAAAACGTAAATATATAATCGGCGGATTTATTGTCATTATTGTAATCATCTACATCATAAGGCTCTTCGACCTACAGGTGATGGATAATGACTACAAGCAATTTGCCGACTCAAATGCGTTCATGCACAAGACTCTGTATCCTTCCCGAGGAATGATACGGGATCGCAACGGGAAACTGGTGGTCTACAATCAGCCCGCCTACGACATCATGATGATACCGAGAAATGTTCAGGAATTTGACACAATCGATTTCTGCAACACTCTCGGCATCACCGTGGAAGCCTTCCATAAGCGCATCGCCGACATGAAGGACAAGAGGCTGAATCCGGGCTACTCCTCCTACACGCCTCAGAAATTCATAACCCAAATTTCAGCCCGAGACTATGGCAGACTTGCGGAAAAGTTATACCGTTTCCCCGGCTTCTATATCCAGCAGCGCATCCTCCGTCAATACACCACCTCGACGGCAGGAAATGTTCTTNGANATATCCGCGAAGTAAACCAGACCGATATAGAGCGTGACCCATATTATGCTCCCGGGGACTATTGCGGAGACCTCGGTGTGGAAAAAAGCTACGAAGAATATCTCCGTGGAGAAAAAGGCGTGGAGATATTGTATCGCGACGCTTACGGACGCATTCAGGGAAGATATGAGGACGGAGCCCACGACATCGCGCCGGTTTCGGGCAGAGATTTGACGCTTAGTCTCGACATCGACCTTCAACAATATGGCGAGAAGCTCATGCAGAATAAAATCGGAGCTATTGTCGCCATCGAACCGGCAACCGGAGAAATACTCGCGCTTGTCAGCAGCCCCACTTACGACCCCAAACTGCTCGTAGGGCGAGAGCGCGGAAAAAATTACCGGGCTCTCATCAACGACTTTTACAAGCCGCTGTTTGACCGCGCTCTAAAAGGCGCCTATCCTCCCGGCTCCACCTTCAAGCCCTCGCAAGGCTTGATACTGCGCCAGGAAAACATCATCACCCTCTCCACCGCCTATCCCTGCTATCACGGATTCATAAGCGGGGGATTGAAGGTAGGATGCCACGGCCACGGCTCCCCCATCACTCTGCAGCCGGCTCTGCAAACCTCGTGCAACGCATTCTTCTGTTGGGGACTGAAAGCCATGCTCGACGGACATCGTTCCAAATATGGCTCAGTGGCGGAAGCGTTTGAAGTGTGGAAACGCCATCTTGTGTCGCTCGGCTACGGCTACAAACTCGGAGTAGATCTTCCCGGAGAATCACGCGGCTTCATCCCTAACGCAAAGTATTACAGCAAGCGCTATGGAGAAAACCACTGGAGCGCTAACACCATCATCTCAATCGCCATCGGACAGGGCGAGATATCAGCCACTCCGCTACAAATCGCCAATCTTTGCGCCACCATCGCCAACCGCGGCCACTTCATCACGCCTCATGTGGTTAAGGGTATTCAGGACACTGTCATGCCCGACGAATATATCCAAAAAAGATATCCCACGATTGATAAAGCATATTTCGAAGAAGTGGCGACAGGCATGAGAATGGCAGTGACCGGAGGCACCTGCCGATTAGCCAATCTTAGAGATATCGAAGTGTGCGGCAAAACCGGAACGGCTCAGAACCCACATGGAAAAGACCATTCTGCGTTCATCGGCTTTGCACCCTATCATGACCCGAAAATCGCAATCTGCGTATATGTGGAAAATGCCGGATTCGGAGCCACCTATGGAGTGCCTATCGGCTCCTTGATGATTGAAAAATATCTCACCGACACAATCGCCCCTGACCGCCAGTATCTGGAGGAAAGAATGTTTAACTCTAACACGATTATCAGCAGTGGAGTCAAAAAACACTAACAACTCGGTGTTGCGCAACATCGACTGGATAACAGTTATCATATATCTTCTGCTACTAATTGCGGGAGTAGTGTCGATCTACTCAGCAAGCTATGATTTCGACAACGCCTCGATATTCTCCTTCGAGGAATTCTCGGGGAAACAGATACGCTGGGTAGGATGCGCGATCGTTGCCGCTCTTGTAATCCTATTGATTGACTTCCGATTATATGAGGCTTACGCCTATCCCATCTACATTGGGATGATAATCTTGCTGATTGTCACGATTTTCCTTGCCCCCGACATTAAGGGGTCCCGATCATGGCTTGTACTGGGACCCATGAGCCTTCAACCTGCCGAATTCGGCAAATTCGCCACCGCATTGGCACTCGCCAAGCTTTTCTCATCCTATAATTTTTCTCTGAGCGGAGCGGCGAGCTACTGCCGAGCGCTGCTAATTATATTCCTGCCAATTATGCTGATTCTGGCACAGAAAGAGACCGGCTCGGCACTCGCCTATCTTGCGTTGTTCTTTGTGCTTTACCGTGAAGGAATGAGCGGGCTTGTGTTGACTGCAGCACTGCTCGCAGTGGTGTTTTTCGTGACAATTGTCAAGTATTCCGACACGATGGTAATGGGAATCCCGTCGGGCGAGTTTGCCGTCTTTATCATGATTGAAATAATTATCGTGGCAATGATGGCTGTATATTGCAAAGTGATATGGGGAGCGCGCACATTGCTGATTTGGTTCCTTGGCACCGGACTTGTGGCATGGGTGATCTCATTATGCGGCGTGGAAATTCCTGGGTTGATTTTTTTCCTTGCCGTAATCGGTATTGCTATAGGCTACTGCTTATTCCTTCTCTTCCGCGGTCCGGTCAAAAGAATACTTATCACTGTCGGCGGAGCCTTGTTTGCCATCATCTTCATGTTTTCCGTCAACAAGGTTTTCAACGACGTGCTTCAACCTCATCAACAGCAGCGCATCAAAGTGTCGCTCGGCATCGTCGAAGATCTACGCGGAGCAGGCTACAACGTGAATCAATCGAAAATCGCCATCGGCTCAGGAGGCATCTTTGGCAAAGGATTCCTCAACGGCACCCAAACCAAGCTGAAATATGTGCCCGAGCAGCACACCGACTTCATTTTCTGCACCATCGGTGAGGAGAAAGGATTCATCGGCACCACCGCCGTACTCGTCCTCTTCCTCATCTTGATTCTGCGCATCATAGGACTGGCTGAAAGACAGCCCACCACCTTCTCGCGCGTATACGCCTATTGCGTTGCATCATTCCTGATATTCCATCTTGCGATAAACGTGGGTATGGTAATCGGGCTATGCCCCGTNATCGGTATTCCGCTGCCATTCTTCAGTTATGGAGGTTCCTCATTGTGGGGTTTCACCTTCCTGCTGTTCATCCTTCTGCGTCTTGATGCCGCGCGCCGCCAGCATCACACTTATTGACGCCGTTGGGAAAGATATAGCGTCTTAAGGCTTATTTAGCCATTTATATTAGTCATTTACCAAGATTTTTCGTAAGTTTGCATATTCACAAATCCAGAATTTGACAGTCACTGATGGAGTCGCTTATATATGTCATCATACGCGGTATTGCAATTGGAGTGCTGATTTCAGCGCCAATGGGACCCATAGGCATGCTCATCATTCAGCGCACTCTCAACAAAGGGCGGCGTCCTGCGTTCTATACCGGAATCGGTGCAGCGTTAAGCGATTTAATCTACTGCCTTCTGACAGGTCTCGGGCTCTCGTTCATCACCGATTTCATCTCCACCAACCAACTGATTCTGCAGATTATCGGTTCAATCGTTCTTGCCGCTTTCGCTCTTGTGCTGTTTCAAAAGAACCCTACGCGACGTCTTTCCACCCCGGCAGAAATACCGGTATCGGGCTGGAAAGACATAGTTTCGGGATTTCTTCTTACGTTCTCAAACCCCCTGATTCTGTTTTTCATCATCGGACTATTCGCCCGATTCAATTTCCTGTTACCGGAATTCCAACACTACCATTATATTTCAGGCTATGCTTCAATTTTTGGAGGAGCTCTGCTGTGGTGGTTCACAATCACATATTTCATCAACAAGGTTAAGTCTCACTTCAATGTGAGATCCTTGTGGTTAATCAACCGCATTATCGGGTCGATACTGCTCATCATGGCAATAGTAGGACTGGTAATGGGTCTAAAAGACTACTTTATCCCATGAACACCAATCTCGATTCAATCTCAATTCCATTTATCGCCGATCTAAATGAGAATAATTATGATGAACTGCTTCAAACCATCGAAGGGAAAGGAATTCGTCAGACCATCGACTGCCTTGACTGGGCGGAGCAATATCCCTATCACCCATTGACAACCGTATCATTGCTCCACACAGCCGATAAACTCTATATAGACTTCTTCGTAAGAAGCAATTATCTGCGTGCCGTCAACTACAAGCATAATTCACCCGTGTTTGAAGATTCAAGCGTGGGCGTGTTTATACAGCCGTCGCAACATAAGCCTGACTACTATGCGCTCATGTTCAATTGCATCGGCACTATAAATGCGAGATACGTAACTCCCGAAAACAAAGTTATGCTCGATGATGGCTTCATTGATAAAATTTCAGTGTACGCGTCATGCGGCAATCGACCGTTTCAAGAACTTGAAGGACTCTTCAGCTGGAATGTCATCGTCGGAATCCCTCTTGACATTATCGGCATCGATTACAAAAATGAACCGGTGACAGTGAAGGGAAACTTTTATAAATGCGCCTCAGGCACAGCCCAACCTCATTTCATTTCGTGGCGACCGATACATACGCCCTCTCCAAGATTTGACGTTCCAGANTCATTTGGCACTATAACATTACTCTAAATATGAAAAAATTCTTATTGCTTCTATTTCTCGGAATTGCAGCCTCGTCATTATCGGCTCAATCTTCATTTAGTCTTAAAGATTTGCTTAAAGGAGCTTCTGATTCCACCTCTTCATCAAGCGGCTCCTCGCTTGGCGACATCCTCGGATCAGGTACAGTCGGATCGCTCGTAAGCAACATTCTCGGCAATGACAAAATCACGCCCGCCGATATAGTCGGAACATGGAACTATTCAGCTCCGGCAGTATCGTTCAAAAGTGACAATCTATTGAAAAAAGCCGGAGGCGCAGCAGCGGCAGCTACTGTTGAAAGCAAACTTGCTCCCTACTACAAGACGGCAGGATTCGATAAAATGGTCCTTACAGTAGAAGCCGACAGCACTTTCACAATGAAGCTCGCCCACGGTACACTCTCAGGCACCCTCTCCAAGTCAGATAAAGACGGCTTCATGACATTCCATTTCAAAGCGATGAAAATCAATGTGGGCACTATGGATGCCGCCGTGTCGAAAGCCGGAAACACATTGACAATCACATTCGACATTTCCAAACTTATGAAACTGGTGAACACAGTTGCCAAATTCTCAGGAAATTCAACTATTTCAGGTCTCAACAAACTGCTACAGAGCTATGACGGAATGCAAGCCGGCTTCCGACTGCTCAAGGGTAAAGACACCGCCACCGGCAAGAAGTAACAAGTTTCCTATATTCAACTTAACAATAGCGGATTCGACCATAAGTGTTGAATCCGCTATTCCGTTTTATCAACTCGACGGTTAACACTCTTTTTAAGATTTTTTGTTACGGCTCGCCTTGTCACTGTTTCTTGAAGTTTGTAAATTTGCAATGCTATGGCTCAATTATTATCACGAAAATACCTGTATATTCCATTATTAGCATTAGCTCTTTTTACAAGCGCATGCCATAGCTCACATCATGCAGCCACAACTCGGAAAACGACTGCCCAACAACGTGTTATAATAACCAAGGAGATTGACAAAAAGAAGCTTCGTTCCGATCAAATCCGTCTACTGGAGGAGGCTATGACTTGGCTTGGCACTCCCTACCGATATGGAGGTCAAGACTATTCAGGCACCGACTGCTCGGGACTGACAATGAAGGTCTATCACAAAGCCTTGGGAATCAAAATACCGCGCAATTCCGCCGAACAACAGAAATTCTGCAAAGCAATTAGCAAAAAATCGCTCACTACCGGCGACCTTCTTTTCTTTTGCACCGGAAAAGATAAAAACAGAGTGTCGCATGTGGGGCTTTACATCGGCGACGGACGTTTCATTCACTCCTCCTCAAGCCGCGGGGTGATAATAAGCCACATTGACGAAAACTATTATGCCGCAAATTACCATTCATCAGGATTTGTGAACAGGAGCGGCTACTCCCCTAAAAAAGAGTCGGAGCCAAAGGTTAAAACAGTTCCTGTCAAAAAGGCGCCAGAAACCCAGCCGCTGAAATTTGAAATTCCCAAAGACAAGGAAGCGGAGATGAAACTGAATCAAGCTATCGAGAACCGCATTGATTCCATCTACAGCTCATTTCTCGACTAATCTCAGAAATACCAGGGATGATTGTTTATCACCACAATTCCCTCGCTACCCTCATTCCCAAGAATGCGACGCGCGCAGATATAGCGTGAACCGTCAGTCAAGGCTGTGCGCTTCACCCTACCCGATGATTCAATAAAACAACCTTCGCAATCATATATACCCACATGATTTATGCGCCCCGACGCATTGCCAAAAAACACCAGATCGCCCTTGACAAGCTCGCGTTTCAATACCGGCGCCCCGGTTTTAGCCTGTTGCGAAGCGTCGCGCCTCAATATTCTGCCGGTGTTATAAAATGCCATCTTGACAAGCCCGGAACAATCCATCCCTTTGCTCGACAAGCCGCCCCATAAATAGGGAGACCCTATATGACGTTTGGCAATCCTGACAATCTCCTGAGCGGCATCCGGGATAAACACTCTATCGAGCGACTTTACATATTTTGATTTAATCCATCCTTTTCTGCCGTCGGGAAGCGTCACCCGAGTCCAGCCTTTCGTTATCACCCCTTCCATAATATCGCCCGAAACAACGTCGGTAACAACCCCTGCATCGTCCACGGCATTTTCATGAATCTTCACCTCATCGTCAGAAACCACGAAGAGTCTCGGAGCCCTTTTCCACAAGGAGAACGCCTTATCGTCAAGAAATGTCAACGAATTGGCTATCACATACCCCCTGTAACCGTCGGGAAGTTCAACCTCCCGCCAGTCGCTGCCAGCTTCTCCAACAATCCTCACCGGCATTCCCATCAAAACCTGAGTAGACATTTCTCCGCCGTGGCGCNGCTCGGTCCTGACATGCGCCACCGAAATGTGAGGGATTGCCCATTGGGCAANTATAACATCATGACATGACCACATTACAAGCAAACAGAGTATTATTANTCGAATCATCGTCCAAGCGTAAGNTTATCGCAGTAAATTTAATTATTTTTTCACTTCGACAATCCTTTTTCATTGTTAAATTGTTCAATAAATATAGAACGAAACCTCTCCACGCAAGAGTACGGTTTTAGAGATAGTCTTAAATTTTAAACTGTTATACTTCACTATTATGGGCAGCAAAGAAATTATAACACTGATGAGACTGCTCGAAATGAGCGAGTCACAGTATACAGTGGGCACATTTTCATTCTCCAACGGGCTTGAATCACCTACCGACATCAATCTCATTGCAAATGAATCTACTCTTCAGCAATATATCCTTGCCGCATCGCGACAAGCCGCCTACAGCGACAGCATAGCCGCCATACAGGCTTTCCGCGCCTCCTCGGAAGATGACTATGACCGCATTCTCCAAGCCGACGAAGAAGCAGCGGCGTGCAAATCGAGCTCCGAACTCGAATTCACACGTAAGTTAGGGAAAAAGCTCGCCGAAGAATCGCTCAGAATTCTTGATTGCCCCACAATAGAACGCTTGCTAAACGATATCATAAACGACATCACTCCCGGCACATACCCTGTGGTGCAAGCAATATTGATGTATCATACCGGCGCGACCGAAATGGAGATGTTCTGCTCCCAGCAATTCGGCATCATCAATATGATTCTTGCATCAGCCATCAGGAATGTGACAATCCGAGGCAGCGTCGATCCCCAGAAGATAGCCTACACTCTCGCCCCGCAAGCGGCGCTCGACTATTCTATAATAAAACATCTTGACTTCTCCGACATGCAA
>WFMA01000019.1 GCA_009177195.1 Bacteroidales bacterium
CGCTCGTAGTGCCGGGTTATTCATAGGTGTAAGCCTTTCAGGCTTGCCGACTGAAACCCTAATTTAATGGATAATGCACTATGGGAAATGTGTGGAATGCGATGTTGTCGACATGGCGTGTCATATCAACAACATCGCATTTTGGTTGGATCGATCGCCTGAAGAGCGAATGAGTGAAGGGGAATGGATTAGAATTTGTAGCCGAGGGTTAGCGCCACGTTTTGGGTACACATGCGGGAGCCGCCGTGGTCCTGAAGGCGGATGAAGTCTGTTCCGTAGGAAAGGGATGCGAACACCCGACGGTATTCGGCACGGGCGCCGATATTCCATCCGAGCTGGAAGCGCCGCCATTGCGCCCCGTCCATGTCCTTTTTAGAAAACAGATTGCCGCACTCACGGGTATCCACGTAATTTTCATCGCGCACGATGTCGGTGACCCACCCTGAAAGATGATACTTAAAATCGATACCTGCGAAGGGGACGATGGACCATTTTTCATTGACATTCCATTTATAAGCCAAATTCACGGGAACCGAGAGGGTGACGGTCTGTATGCGCCGGCGATAGACGGCTTGCAGAACGGGCTGTTCGGAGGAGAAAATGAATTCCTTCACATGATCGGAGTAGAACATGAATTTCATCGCGCCGCCGACTTCAAGGTATAGGGGCAATTTTTCGGTCAATCCGAAACCGTGCAAGTAATTCACGCCGAAGCCAAAAAAGCTGCCGGAATCGCTCAAGCCATCCTCAGTGGCGTTGAAATGCATCTGATTGGCTGACACTCCGGCAAGGTTGTAGCTTTCAGCCGCTTTAAGCACCATCGCGCTTCCACTGACGAGAAGCGCGACGGCAATATTAAGAATTCTTTTCATATCAACAAATGACACTCGATTAAAGGGCTCCGGCTTTAGGATTCCATCCATCGTCGCCGGCAAGCACCTTAGCGATCTCGTAGTCCTTCACGTTTTTCAACTGCTTTCCGAAGGGGGCTCTCTTGTCTTTATTGGCTCCGGCTCCACGCGAACCGTATTCAGCGTAGTTCACCGTTTTTTCATTTTCTTTCTTGCCCCAGTTGTGCCAGCCCTCAGGAGTGATGTGCCCGTCCATAAGGCAATTTATAAATACAGCCTGGGCATAGGGGCGCCACGGACGTGAAAGATAGACCTTGCCTACACCGGGCTCGGCAGTGATGGCGCAATCGTAGAATACGTATCCGTAGGGAGTTCCTTGGGGCGTGGAGGGCGCGGTGAGGTAACCGTCGCGCTTGCTGTGAATGCGGCAGCCGTCAAACACAGCCGTCGATGATCCGAAAATGAAATCGACAGTGCCTTCGATATAGCAGTTTTCGTAGTATTGGCGCGACTGCTTTCCGTAGGTGTAGAGAGTGTCTTGATTTCCAAGGAAACGGCAATTTTTGAAGTGGGCGCGGTCACCGCTTACGAAACAAGCCACAGCTTGTCCCACAGGACCCGCCGAGTTGTCGAAGGTGATATTTTCGGCATAGAAATCGGGACCGTAGATGTAGCAAGATGATGAGCCCGAAGTGCCTTTTTCTTCGCCAAAGGAGTTCAAGGTGCGAGCATGGTCATCGTAAGTGAGCACGGCTCCTTCCTGACCTATAAGCGAGATGCTGCGTTTAGATTCGGGAATAACTATTTTCTCCTTATATTCTCCGGGACGAACGAGAATTGTAGTTCGGTTCTTGCGGAAATCGGGTACAGCGTCAATAGCCTCCTGAACAGTGAAGAAATCGCCGCTGCCATCCTTTGCCACCACGTAGTCATAATGACGGACATAGGGAGCCAGCTCAGGAACAGCCTTGGCAATCTCGTCGATGGTGAGACCGGCAATCACGCGTCCGCCATGAACATTGAGGTGGGTGTTGTCCTCACGCCCTTTCGGAATAGCCGGAACGGTGTTGGGAGCTACCCACATGAAGAGAGCTTTGGAGGCTTCGGGACCCATTCCCTCAACGAGGTCGTGGGTAATCTTGTTCATGTCCACNAAAGGCACATTGAGCTCGCGNGCNACGTTGCGAGGCGNTTCGAGATAAGCTCCGTGAGTGTCGATGAGTTTCATGCCCTCGGCAGCCACAGGTTCAGCCGATGCGGCGGGATCGCGCTTGGCATCGGGATTGACGTAGAAAGCATCGTCCTGCTTCACGGCGGCGCTCACGGCATTGGCATCGGCGCNCGTGCCGAAATTGCGGCGGATGATGGAGTTGAAGAGGACAGGCTTGCCACCCTTAGCGCGAGTCTCGTTGACAAACTTGCGGAGGTTGTCGTCGAAAGTCGAACCGGGGTCAGTGTGGCGGTCAGCCTTGGGCTTCTCGTCGTTGTGTCCGAACTGGATGAACACATAGTCGCCCGGGCGAATGAGCGAAAGCACTTTGTCCCATCTCCCCTCGTCAATGAAACTCTTGCTGCTGCGTCCGTTGACGGCGTGGTTATCAACTACAATTTCTTCCGCAAGGAATCCGGGGAGCATCTGCCCCCAGCCTCTTTCGGGATTGCCTCCGTCAAGAGGCTTGTTAGCCATTGTCGAATCTCCGATCATGAAGATGGTCGTCTTGTGCTGGTCAGCCCTGAACGCCGTCATCACAAGAAACAGCCCGATTAGTAAGGTTAAATATCGTGTCATGGTTATAAAGTTATTTATGATTCAAAGTTAATCATTTTTGCGTAAAGAGCAAAATCAGTCAATCCAGCGCCACCGCAACCTCCTTGAAGAGGTAGCGGCGCTCATTGCCGCTATCGTCGAGGAGACACAGAGTGCCGTCGGGCAACACATCGGCAATAGAAGCGGAAAACCTCACTCCTGAAGCGACATCAATGTAGCTGTTGCGGCATTTGCGCCACAAGTTGCGGCAATACTCGGCATGAAGGTCGTCAAGGCTCATGTCAACGCGACGGTAGATGTTTTCAATCATCACCTCAAGAACTTCGTCGACCGGCGTTTCATGACCGAGGAGATTGAAGATCGAGACCGGATTGGGAGCGCCGCTGACAAACTCACGCTGGTTCACGTTCACGCCTACCCCGATTATGGAACGGCTTATTTCACTTCCCGATATGGCATTCTCAATGAGAATGCCGCATATTTTTTTATCGCCGGAATAGATATCATTAGGCCACTTGACCGCAACACTATGATCCCCCCCGAGAAAATGCCGAAGGGTGTCGACGATTCCGAGCGAAACAGCCTCGGAGAGCGCGAATTGCCGGGCGGCTTTCAAGCCGTGCCGGTTGAACATGAGAATGGAGCAAGTGAGATTGAGCCCTGGAGCCGCCTCCCAGGAATTGCCTCGCTGTCCCCTTCCCGCCGTCTGCTCCCGAGCTACCACAACGGTGTCGTCGGTAAGGCTCGGAGCGATTTCCGCCAAGCGAGTGTTGGTCGAAGGGCAACTGTCCAATTTCAAAATATCGATCATCGCAGCGGAGAATTCACATTATAACACAAATAGACCGCCATTGAAATAATAGCCGCCCCGATGAGCCCGTAAAGGACACGTGCCGACATTCTCGACATCTTGCCGGTGAGAATCCTGACATTCGCGCTGGTGAAAAACCATTCCCAGCCAAAGATAGCCGCAAGAATTGAAAATAGCCCACCCGCAGCAAATATAGCCGCAAGGATATATGTAGCCGTGACTACCGACATTTCCTAAGGGATCATTACGGTCAATTCGCGGGAATTGTCGTCAAGGACTTTAAGGTTGACTTTTACAGTGTCGTCGGGCAAGATGTCCTCGATGCGCTCAGCCCATTCAAGGAGGCACAGCGCTCCGGAATCAAAGTAGTCCTCGACACCGATGTCAAAAGCCTCTTCAAGATTTTCAAGACGGTAAAGGTCGAAATGATATATGAGCTCAGCCGTTGTGTCGCTGCGATATTCGTTTATAATCGAAAAGGAGGGACTGCCGGTGGCATCCTGTTCAACGCCGAGCGCCTTGGACAGGGCATTGATAAAGGTGGTCTTTCCGGCACCCATGTCGCCGTAGAAGGCATAAACGGTTTCATCACCCATGAGGTCGATAAATTCCTCAGCCGCCTTGTCGATATCAGCCAAGGATTTGATGATTATTTTCTTTTCAGTCATTTTTGATGGTGTTTATTTCGCTGTCATTGTAATCAACGGAATGACCATTTCCTCAAGGGAGATGCCTCCATGTTGGAATGTTCCGTCGTAATACTGCACATAATAATTATAGTTATTGGGATAGGCGAAGAAATCGTGTCCCGACGCAAAGATGTAGGTGGTCGATACATTGGGCGCAGGGAGCCCGAAAGCAGCGGGACGCTTCATTTCATATACATTCTTCGCATTGTAGTTCAAGTTCTTGCCCAGCTTGTAGCGGAGATTGGTGTTGGTGTTCTTATCGCCGATCACTTTCACTGGGTTATCTACCCGAATGGTACCGTGATCGGTAGTGAGAACAAGTTTAAAACCCGAAGCGGCAATCTTGCGGAAAAGCTCGAACGCCGGCGAGTGACGGAACCACGACTCGGTCAGCGACCGGTAGGCGGCATCGTTGGAGGCGAGCTCGCGAATCATCTTGGACTCGGTGCGGGCATGGGAGAGCATGTCGACAAAATTTATCACCACCACGTTGAGGTCGTTGCCGAGCAGATTTTTGAAATTACGCACTATCTTGTCNGCATGAAGGGAGTCATTAATCTTGTTATAGGAGAACTTAGCCTTGCGGCGGAAACGGTCAAACTGAGTCTCGATCAACGGGGACTCGTTGAGATTCTTCCCCTCCTCCTCGTCTTCGTCGACCCACAACTCGGGAAACATTTTTTCGATGTCGACAGGCATAAGCCCGGAGAAAATGGCATTGCGCGCATACTGGGTAGCCGTTGGCAGAATAGAAGTGTACAGCTCCTCCTCGAAANTGAAAAACTCGGAAAGCATGGGGCGTATCATCCTCCACTGGTCAAGGCGGAAATTGTCGATCACCACAAAGAAAAGTTTTTCGCCATTGTCGAGCAGCGGAAAGAGTTTTTTCTTAAAAATATCGGGGCTCATGAGAGGACGGTCGTTGCCTTCCATCCACGACTCATAGTTTTTGCGGACAAACTTGAAGAAGGCTCCGTCAGCCTCGGTTTTTTGCATCCTGAGCATCTCAGCCATGTTGGAATCAGCCGAGGAAAGTTCAAATTCCCAATAGACCAGTTTGGAATACAGGGCATACCAATCATCGATCGTGCGGCAATCGTTTATGAGCATGGATATATTGACGAATTCCTGCCTGTAGTCGCTGGTAGCCTGCTCGTTGACGAGCTGCTCGGAGTGTAAATTTTTCTTAATCGAAAGCAGAATCTGGCTGGGGTTCACCGGCTTGATGAGATAGTCGGCAATCTTGCTGCCTATCGCCTGATTCATGATGTTCTCCTCCTCGCTCTTAGTGATCATGATGACCGGAGTCAAGGGCGACAGCTGCTTTATGCGCGACAAAGTTTCAAGACCGGTGAGACCGGGCATGTTTTCGTCAAGAATGATAAGGTCAAAAGGCTCTTTCTCGACCATATCAATGGCATCTCTGCCGCTGTTGGCAGTAGTGACGTCATATCCTTTGCTTTTAAGGAACAGTATGTGGGGCTTCAAGAGATCAANCTCGTCGTCAGCCCAAAGTANTCTTCGTTCGCTCANCTCGCTTAANTATCTAAAAGGTCGTCATCATCGCCCTNCGATCCTGACGGATAGTCGGGATATACCTTTTTCTTTGGCGCCGCGGGAGCCTGCTTTGTTGCAGGAGCCGAGGGCTTAACCGGCTTCGACGGCTGCGGTTCTTTCTTGACAGGCTCGACCGCTTTTGGCGGAACTGGCGGCGCAGCTACCGGGAGGGGCACCGTGTCGAGCGCCGGAACCGTAACTATCGTGTCGGCTACGATAACCGGTGTCACCACAACGTCNTCTACCGNCGGCGAGGGCTCCGCAACAGNTTGTGCNACGGACTNAATGACCGGCTCGGGAAGAGAAAGTTCCGGTTCAGGGTCCTCCTCGGGAATCTCTTCGGGACGGTCATTCACAATTGCCGCTCCATAGTCAGGATCGGTCAAACCGGGACCGCCTTTCACGGGAGCTTCAGCCGCTTGCTCGTCGACATATCGGAAGTATTCCTCAAATGTGCGTCCCTGCTGCAACAACGTGTCGAAGTTCTTGACACTTATCATGACAGGGCGGACATTGGCGGGCAACTCCAATCCTGACGCCATCACAGAACGATAATGCACTAATTCGTCAAAGTTAGCAAATCCTTTTACAAGAAGCAAGCCGAGGCGTCCGAAATTCATCGGTTCAAGATCATAATCTTTTACGACAAATGAATTGAAATTGTGACGCGCCACCTCGAATAGCAATTGGTTGCCCGACACCTCATCGGTGGGATAGACAAGGACAAGCAACTGAGGATCGTCGGGATTGAGATCGAACTCGATGGAGTCGCCCGTAATGGAAACCGAGTCATTTCCAAGACGAAGATCCCACAGCATTCCACGGGTGTTGGACACTCCGCTATGAAGCTTCTTGCCCTGCGAAAGCCCGCGCATATAATCGGATGCAAGCGGCGAAACGTCGCTCTCGGGATAGCGCTCCAACAGGGAGGTAAGTGTCTCTTTGAACTTATCCTGGTTATTCTCTGTCACGTAGGTCAACGCATCGATGAACAGGAATTTGGGCATCAACTTGCTCAATGGATATTTCTTCTGCATCAAGTTAAGAGCCTCATGAACATCACCGTTGCGATTATTCAGATACGCCTCGTAAGCCCGCTCGTAGATGTCGTTCTGCTCCGAATCCATGCGTCGGAGATTGTCGATATAATCGGGGTCGCGCAACGCCATGCCATATTTGGATTCCGGGAAGTCGGAAAGAATCAGCGAGCGATAACGTTCAGCCATCTTCTTATCGCCGATGCGCATATACATGAGATACATGTTGTAGTAAACATCAAGGCGGTAAACATTGTCGGGATAGCGTCGGAGCAGCTTATTCCATTCGTCAGCCGCCTCATTGTAGGCTTCGAGCTTATCTTTGAGAATAATACCGATATTGTACATTCCTTCCTGAATCACGTCGTTGGCGGTGATTTTCTCCTGAGGCGTCGAGGGTATCTGCCTTAGGTAGTACTCAGGGAAATGCGGGTCATTGGGATCGTTTTTCGACGAAGCGGCATCATCCTTTTCGTTCTCATCCGGATTCTGCCCGGCTGAATCGTCATCCTCTTTTTCCGAGTCGCTGTTCTCGAATTCATCGAAACTGAACGATGACTTGTTTCGACGGCGCCAGTCGTCTTCAAGTTTTCGTGAGCCCCAACGCTTCTGGAAATCGGTTTTTCCGGCGGCAAGGGTAGCACTGTTGTAAAAATACCATGAATCGTCGGTGTTCATCACATAGGTGGCAGGAGCCGACGCTGCGTTTCCAGTATTGGTCATCATGCTTCCGTTAGCCTGCTGCTGAGCGAGATACTCCTCGCGCTTCAAGCGTTCAGCCTCCTCCTTCTCCTTTTTATTGAGTTCGTCGATTATCTTATTGACCACGGCAAGCTGCTGTTCATGCGTCATGTCGGAAAGACGCAGCAAGGAGTCGTTGAGATTCACGTTCTGGGTGTAGATGGCAAGCTCGTCAAGCACATCGCTGCGCTGACGCAACAACTCATACTGAGGATAGTCCTCGGGGAGCATCGGAATAGCCTCGGCATAACATGGTTGCGCAAGGTCATATTCCCTGCGGTCAAAATAAAGGTTTCCAAGCGTAATCTGGCATATCGCTTTATCAACACCGTTTCTCACCGACTTTTCAACTGAGAGTTCATAGTTTTTTATCGCTTCGGCAGTGTCCTTCCTTGACAAATAGAGGTTGCCTATGGCGTAATAGATCTGGTCAAGATACTCCTTGTTGCGGTCATAACGAGTCATTCGCTTCAAAGCGTCGACCTCGGGCTTTATATTTTCACCGCTATAAACCTCGCTCTGCTTGATGCGGGCATTGAACTGAGTGCGGTAGGATACCGAAGCCGATCCGGCTCGCTTAAACGCTTCGTAAGCCAGCTGCTTATCGCCTTTGCGGGCGTACAGCTGACCCAATAGGAAATTCAATCGGGATTTCTGAGCTCCTGAGGAGAGCGAAACGAGCTCTTTAACATAAGGGATGGCTCCTTCGGGCTCTATCCCTCGAAGATAGAGGGCGGCGTATGCCATGTTGTAGAGACGTTTGAGCTCCTTGGTAGTAAGCATGTCCTGAGGGGTCTTGACCAAAATGTTTTCAGCCTCATAGTCCCATCCCATGTCACAATAAGCCCTCGCTTGCCACAAACGCGCCTCAGTTACGGTCGACGGCAACCATGAAAAGTGTTTCGCTATATANTAGAATGTTGACGCAGCGCCAAGGAAATCGCCATTGTTGAACTGAGACTTTCCAAGCATCATCCANGCGTTGTGGAGGAAAGGATTGTACTCCTCCCTNCGCAGCCACTCTTTGTACTTNGGGTCGGAAGAGCGCCCGGCTTTCTTTGCCGGCTTCTTCTTTATGGAGCGCAATTGGATGGCTTTCTGCGCTTTTTCAATCGANCGAGTGAAATCTCCCTGAGGCTGTTGAACGCCTTCGACCCCCTTTGCGTCGACAGGATGCACGAAAAGCAACCGTGAATAATCGTCCTCATAGCTCTGTTCGAGCTCTTTCATAGTCTCCTTATAATGCTCATCGCCGTTGTAATAAATGTTATAACGGGTGATAAACGCCTGGTAATTGCGAGAGAGAGCCGTGTTTTTTCTTGGTCCACATCCCACAATGCCAAACGCCGCAATCAGGAATACTATAATAGGTATCTTCTTCACCGTTGAATAAACGCTTGATTATAAAACTTTATTGCATCGCGCTGCGCATCGAGATGTCTTTGACAACGCGCGCGATAACGTAAACGGCAACCTGAAGGAGCACAATTATAGCCGAACACGGGACATCGCCAAGTGTCGCAAGCATCAGCCCGCCGACCGAAGTAACCGCCGAAGTGAGAATCGAGGCAATCATTATGCCCGTGAAACGACGGCACCATGTTTCGGCTATGAGTATGGGCAATGTCAACATAGCTATAAGAAGCATTATGCCGACCAGGCGGATGGTGAGCACCACACATACTGCCACAAGAACCGTCATGACATAGTTAACGACTCTAACCCTCATCCCGGCAACCTTAGCAAAGTCGCTGTCAAAAGCGCACGCTATCACAAGCTGATTGAAAAAGACGATAAATAGAGCCAATATAACGGTATAGATAGAGAACGCCCACAAGTCGGAGGAGGAGATTGTCAGGATATTGCCAAACAGGAAGCCGTTCAACTCAGGGACATATCCGGGCGTCATGAACACGAACAGGATGCCAATAGCCATGCCGAGAGCCCATATTACCGCTATCGCCGAGTCTTCGCGCACATGATAGCGATGGGAGATCCATTCCACGCCCAGAGAGGAGGCGATCGCAAACACCGCAGCCATAGCCACGGGACTGACACCGAGAAAATATCCGAGTCCCAAGCCGCCGAAACAAGCGTGGGTAACACCGCCGGTAATCGAAACAAGACGACGAGTGATGATGTAGGTGCCTATGATGCCGCCGGCAACACTGATTATGAGTATGCCGAGGAGAGCATTGCGGAAAAAAGCATATTGAAGATACTCCATAATTCGATTCATTTAACTGATAAGCGAGCCTCGGCTACAATCATGAGAAGCTCCTCCCTGACCGATGTCGGCAATTCTATGCCGCGAAGCTGGATGCTGCGCCCCCACCCGGCAATGTCCTGAGGCAACAGAGTGAGCAGCACGTCACGAAACTGCTCTATCTCCTGATCGGTATAGTCGTCGGCGCCACGCCCCTTGAAAACGTCGAGCTCCTCATCGTCATAATACACTATTTCCGAACTTACCGAAGCAAGGAGCGAATCCTTTTCACAAGTGATATGCATTCCGCAACACGCCTCTTCGGGTTCGTTATATGCCGGTTCCTCTTCAGGCGCATTCACCCGATGACGGCGATCGAGAATATACAGCAGAAGCCCCGTAACCGCCAACGCTCCAATAATTATCAGGCTGACTTCCATAATAACGTGATTATTTTTCGTCCTGACCCACCTCTTCTATCGTAAACCCGGCTTTGCGCATGTCATTCCAGAATCCGGGATAGGATTTGGTCACCACTCCGGCATCCTTTATTATCAAACCGGGAAGGAAGAACGCCACCGGAGCGAAAGCCATCGCCATGCGATGATCTTTATAAGTGTCGATAGCCACCTCCTCAGCCGTCACCGGAACACGCTGACCGGTCCATGACAATTCAGAATCATTCTCGCATTCTATGAGGAAAGAGAGTTTGCGCAACTCATCGCAAAGNGCGCTAAGACGNTCNGTTTCCTTTATTTTAAGAGTCGACAAGCCGGTGATGTGGAACGGAATGTTCAACGCGCAGCAAGTCACCACCATAGTCTGAGCAAGATCGGGCTGCTCCGACAAATCGGCGACAAAACGAGGTGTTATATCGGGCGATGCACCCAGTTCAAGCCCACCGGCAGCGTCCCATTGGGTTTCGATGCCGAANTTGNGAAACAGTTCGCCAACTCGGCTGTCGCCCTGAAGGCTTTTAGGGGAAAGTCCGTCGAGCTTTATATCGCCAAACGAGAAAGCCGCTATTTCAAACCAGTAGGATGCCGCCGACCAGTCAGCTTCCACATTGAAATCAATAGGCGTATATTGTGAAGCAGGGACAGAAATGACATTTCCCTCCACTTCGCTCTCCACGCCCCATTCTTTCATAAGCGCCAATGTCATGTTGATATATGGACGCGACACCACCTCGCCTTCCAAAGTGAGTTTCAGACCCGACTCCATGACGGGGGCAACCATCAAGAGCGCCGACACATATTGGGAACTTATCGACCCGTCGAGCGCGATTTCGCCCCCTTTGAGTTTACGCCCTTCGATTTTCAGGGGAGGATAGCCCTCCTGCCCGGTATAGGATATCGACGCGCCGCATGCGTTCAATGCGTCGACCAACGCTTTAATAGGCCGCTGACGCATTCGTTCCGAACCATCCAGAATGACAGTCCGCCCCTCCGAAACCGCAAAATATGCAGTCAGGAAACGCATAGCGGTTCCAGCCGCACCGATGTTAACAGTCTCGGCAGATGAGGACAAAGCGCTCTTCATCGCATCGGTGTCATCACACTCAGCCACATTTTTTATCGAGCCCCTATTGCCGGTCAACGCATTTATGAGCAGCACTCGGTTGGAAATGCTCTTTGACAGAGGAAGTTTTATTTCAACTTGAATCTCTTCGGGAGGGAATATCTGATAGTCCATAGCAAGTATTGTTTTTTCTTCAATTAAAATGTCGAGGAGCCGACCCATTTCAGCCACTCTTCGCGCGTTCCGTTGAACGTGTTCAAATCCACTTTCGAATCACACCCTTCCGTCCAGCCCAAATGGCTGTATTGCCATATAGACCATCGGTTATTATCGGCATCATCCAGCGGAGGATTGGAAAAGGAGCATATCCACAACGGGTAGTCATTGAAACGGTCTTTCAGGAAACGCTCGTAACCGTCCTTATTAGTGTAAAACATCACGTTGTGACCGTTTTGCTGCAGATAGTCGATAAGAGCCTCCAAGCGGGTTACTATGTCGGAGGTTGAAATTCGGGTGGGATTACCCCATTCTTCAATATCAATCACAGCGGGGAGATCCAGCGTCTTACCGCGCAGACTATTTAAAAAATTCATAGCCTGCATCTCGCCGTCAGTGTCAAAGCGGAAAAAGTGATAGGCGCCCACCGCCTTTATGCCGGCATCGCGCGCCTCATTGTAGTTGCGATGGAAATTGGGATCCTGAAATGTCGTCCCTTCAGTAGCCTTGAGCATGACAAAATCGATGGAATCATCAGCAAGCCGTTGAAAATCAACAATTCCATTATGGGCTGACAAATCGAGTCCCTTGACCGGATAGACCGAAGTGTCAAGCTCCACGGAGGACGGACGCGATGAACGCCATGAATAGTATTCGACCCCAGCCAGAAGGACAAGCAGCGTACACACTGAAACCAATATCCACAAAAACCTTCTCATATTCCTACAAAGTTACTACTTTTTTTCGTATGAAACTAATAATAGAGTGGTGATGGCGCGAATAAGCATATTTTAAAGCCGCTACCGCCTCAGCGGGGAGTCACAAAAATAATTTAGACAAATTACATTTGGCTGATAAGCTTTTTTTGTATAAATTTGTAAACATTTTGTTTGCTATAAAAATCCAAAACTTCAAATTGCTGAAGATATGGAGGACTCGAGGACTATTTATAGACATATTCGTAAACCATTATTCTCACATTTTCAAGGAAATATGAGGGTGACTTCATATTTTGTAAAATCACACACAGAGGTAATTTTCATTTAAACCCACACACAATCGTTTCAACTTATGGCATTTTGGACTATTAACTCAATCTCGGCATTCCTACTAAGCGTGTTCTTCTNAGGAANCCTTATTCCCNAGNTTTNGCTNATTGCATTCAAACGAAATCTTTTCGACGAGCCTGATTCAAGAAAGATTCACAAAGGATCGGTGCCGCGCCTTGGCGGAATAGCCTTCACTCCCGTGATATGTTTCTCTATTTCGTTGCTGCTGGGAATAAGTTCGCTGACGGGTAGCCCATATATGCTCGATGAAATGATTCCTAACGCAACCAACATCGCATTCGGCTTCTGCGCGCTGTTCACCTTATACCTCACCGGTCTCGCCGACGATCTTATCGGAGTGCGTTATCTTGCCAAATTCGTGGTTCAGATTCTTTGCTCGATTCTGATTATTGCCGCAGGACTATGGTTCAGCAATCTCCACAATATCCTTTTCATAGGCACCCTTCCGTGGTGGATAGGCATGCCGCTCACGGTGGTGGCGGTCGTTTATATCATCAATGCCATAAACCTTATTGACGGAATCGACGGACTGGCATCAGGGCTTTCATTTGCCGCACTGATCAACTATGGCACAGCGTTCTTCTTTTTGGAATCCTATATTTTTGCCGTGATATCTTTCGCCGTAGTGGGAGTGCTCGTGCCATTTTTCTATTATAATGTGTTTGGCGATGTAAACAAGCGGAAAAAAATATTCATGGGCGACACCGGCAGTTTGACAATCGGATTGATTCTCGCCTATCTCAGCCTTGAGCTTTATTGCACATCGACAGCCTATGGCTCAGATTTTAAAGCCAACCCATTCGTTGTTGCGTTTTGTCCGTTGCTGATACCGTGTTTTGACGTTGTCAGAGTATTTATGGGCCGCATACGCCGCCACAACAATCCGTTCCTACCCGATAAGACCCACATCCACCACAAGTTGCTTGCACTCGGCATACCTGCAAGACTGTGCATGGTGACAATTGTCACTGTCTCGTTGTTTACAAGCGCATTAAACATCTACTTATCACAATATATCGAAGTAAACATTCTCCTACTCCTTGATCTCGGAGCATGGACCATGGGAAATATATTGTTGTCAAAACGCATTAACAAAAAAAGAGCTAATTCAAATTCAAACTAAATATTATCGAAATATAACGCATAATGAAACACCAGCTGAAGTTATGGCTAATAGCTTGCCTGATCGGCGCCTGCGCAGTCAGTACCTATGCCCGCATGACTGACGAAGAAGTCGTGACCTACGTCAAAACGGCTACCGCACAGGGGAAAAGCAAGCAACAGATAGGACGTGAGCTACTCGCAAAAGGGGTGACCCAGGAACAGATTGAAAGATTGAAAAGCCGTTACGAGAGCACTTCTACTTCTCAAATCGATGACACATCACAATCCTCTACATCCCAACAAGTTGAGCGTATCTCTATAGGAGATGATGCCTATAACACCGAGACAGCAGAGACAACCGACCGGACTCCCTCACGAAATATCTTCGGAAATGATGTCTTCAGAAAAAATGCATTGTCATTCGAGCCAAACGAGAACTTGGCGACACCCAAAAATTATGTGCTTGGTCCAGGCGACGAAGTAATGATCGACATTTGGGGAGCCAATGAAGACCACATACGCCAAACTATCACACCTGAAGGAAATATAATGATTTCCCAAATCGGTCCGGTTTACCTGAGCGGAATGACCATCAATGAAGCGAACTCCTATATTAAAAATAAGTTCTCGTCGAAATATGCCGGCGTTGGCGGCGACGAACCCGATTCCGACATCAGTCTCACCCTCGGGCAGATAAGAACTATTCAGGTCGACATCCTCGGACAAGTCAATATTCCCGGAACTTACCGATTATCGCCTTTCTCAACAGTTTTCCATGCCTTGTATAAAGCCGGCGGTATAAATGACATCGGCACATTGCGTAATGTTTATGTTCTGCGTAACGGAAAACGAATAATGGGTGTCGATTTATACGATTATCTTTTCGACGGAAAACAAACCGGTAACATACGCCTTCAGGAGGGCGACGCAATCATTGTGCCCGACTATGTTGAACTCGTTAATATAGAGGGAAATGTAAAGCGCCCCATGTATTACGAAATGAAGGATGGCGAAACTCTTGCCGATCTTATAAAATATGCCGGCGGCTTTACCGGCGACGCTTACACCGAGCAGGTTAGACTTGCTCGCCAGACAGGCAAGGAAAACGAACTGTTCAACATAGTTAACGGAGATTTCAACTCATATAAGCTACAGGACGGCGACAACATCACAGTGGGCAGCATCCTTGACCGTTACGCCAACAGAGTCGAACTGAAAGGATCGGTTTTCCGTCCCGGATTATACGCGCTCGCAACCGACCTGCGTACAGTGGGCGATCTCATTAAAAAAGCCGACGGGCTGACTGAGGATGCGTTCACGAATCGAGCTCTTTTATATAGAGAGGGCGCCGACCTCGCTCTGGAAGTGATTCAGGTAGATCTTGAAGGAATCCTTTCGGGAAAACGAGCCGACATCACTCTCAAGCGCAACGACGTGCTTGTCATTCCAAGCGTAAATGAAATTGAGGACCGAGGTTATCTCACCATAGCCGGAATGGTAGCGAATCCGGGAGAATATCCTTATGCCGCCAATATGACAATCGAGGATCTTATACTTCAAGCAGGCGGGTTGATTTTAGGCGCTTCCACAGCGAAAATCGATGTATCGCGCCGAATTGTCGATCCCACCAGTCTTAAACCGACCGACGACCTTGCCCGTATTTTCACATTCTCGCTCAAAGACGGNTATGTGGNNGACGGAAAGGGCTCGTTCATACTNCACCCTTACGACATAGTAGAAGTGAGACGCAGCCCGGGATATGGCGTGCAGCAACAAATCACAGTCGAAGGCGAAGTAACTTTCGAAGGCAACTATATCCTTGAAAAGCGCAATGAACGAGTGAGCGACGTAATCAAACGCGCCGGCGGCGTCATGTCGTCAGCCTACACCAAGGGCGCGCACATTCTACGCAAAATGACCGAGTCTGAAATAGCGACCCGAAACGAAACGATGCGCATCGCCGGTCTCATGCAAGGAGGCGGCGACTCAATCGCAGTCGAGCGATTGATGCTTGCCACCACCTATAATGTGGCTCTGGATCTTGACAACGCCCTCGCCTATCCCCACTCTAACTATGACCTCATCATGAAGGACGGCGATGTGCTCATAATACCGGAACAAGTGAACACTGTCAAAATCTCGGGTGACGTNATGTTCCCCAACACNGTNACTTATGTCGAGGGCAAGAATAAAAAATATTATGTGGACAAAGCCGGCGGGTACGGTCAAACAGCTAACAAAGGAAAGGCGTTTGTGGTATATGCCAACGGCGACGTGGCACGCATGAAAGGCAATGTCAAAATCGAGCCGGGATGCCAGATAATAGTTCCGTCAAAGCATAAGACAGGTGGCTTCAACTGGTCAGCCCTTCTGTCAATAGCCACNGCTACAGGNTCAATCGCAACAATGGCAGCGGCAATCGCAACAATGATTAAACGATGACACNATGCAGGACGAAAAAGANCTGAATAANAACGGAGAAGAGCAAGAAATCGACCTNCTTGAACTTGCNNNAAAATTGTGGAGCAACCGCAAGACNCTGCTCAAATGGGCAGGAATAGGAGCCGTCGCCGGATTGATAATCGCATTCAGTATTCCNAAAGAATACACCACCACGATTAAACTCGCCCCNGAATTTTCCAATTCNAAAGGAGGCGGAGGGGGNCTCGGCGCCTTGGCGTCGCTTGCCGGCATCTCTACGGGAGGCGAAAGCGGCGCTGANGCAGTCAATCCAAGCCTCTACCCCGATGTAGTGCAATCAGTTCCATTTGTCGTAGACCTGTTTGACACACAGGTAACGGAAGCTGACGGCGAACTCACCACCACTGTATATGACTATTTGGCTGAACACACCTCGGCTCCTTGGTGGAGCACGGTGATGGCGCTACCGGGAAAAGCGATTGGCGGAATAATTTCATTGTTCAAATCGACTGAGAAAGTCGACACTTCGGCTGTGACCGATCCGTTCCGTCTCACGCCCGACGAAAGCGCTATCGCTGCAGCGATAAATTCTAGAGTAGGCGCCAATGTCGACACAAAGTCAATGGTGATCTCCATCACGGCTACCATGCAGGATCCTCTCGTTTCGGCAATGCTCGCCGACAGCGTTGCTGAAAATCTGAAAAAGTATGTCACAGAATACCGCACCAACAAGGCTCGCAAAGATCTCGAATATGCTGAAAAACTTAACCGCGAGGCTCAGAAGGATTATTATGACGCTCAGCAACGCTATGCCGAATACGTTGATAAGAATCAGAGCATCGCGCTTAATTCCAAGCGCATAGAGGAACGTCGCCTTGAGAATGAAGCCTCACTCGCCTATAATCTCTACAACTCCACCCAGCAGCGAGTTCAGGCAGCAAAGGCTAAAGTTCAGGAAACAACACCTGTGTATGCGGTAGTTCAACCGGCAACCGTGCCTATAAAAGCATCCAAGCCGTCGAAGCCGATGATATTGGTGGGATGCGTATTTCTTGCCGTTGTCGCAGCTGCGGCATGGATTTTGTTTGGCAAAGATTTAATTGCCGGATTTAAAAAGCAGCAATAAATTCCATAATCGATTATGGCGAGCCCTCCGATTGCTTATCGGGGGGCTTGCGCATAATATCCGGGGGCAATTCTCGTTAATTAATGTAGGCAAGTCGCAGAACAATGCAGAAATTATTACGTTACATATCAATCGCTTTTATCCTGACGATACTGACAGGATGCGGAGCCGCGAAACTCTCGGTCGCCGACGAACAGATGGCGCGGGGAGAATATTACGACGCTTCACGAACCTATCGCAAGGTTTATAATAAATTGACAAAAAAGGAGGAACGACCGCAACGCGGCGTGGTGGCATTCCGAATGGCTGAATGCTACCGCCGCCTCAACATGAGCGCCCGTGCATCGGCGGCTTATCAGAATGCCATCCGATATGGCTACCCCGATTCAATGGCATACTTCCATCTTGGAAAGTCACTTCAGGCTGAAGGAAAATATCAAGCTGCAATAAAGGCTTACGAGGAGTTCCTCGCCACGTCGCCAAAAGCAGCTGAAGAGGCGCGCACCGGAATAGCCGGCTGCCACATCGCCCAAGAGTTGAAGCAATCCCCCACTCGCTATGTGGTGAAGAATGCCAAACTGTTCAACTCCCGACGCTCGGACTTCGCACCGATGTTCCTTGACAAGTCACTCGACGCGCTCTATTTCACCACCACAAATGAAAAAGTGACGGGAACACATAGAAGCGAGATAACCGGCATGAAAAAAAGCGACATCTGGGTGTCTCGCAAAAATGAACGCGGAGAATGGCAGCGTCCCGAAAGCGCGGAAGGGGAACTGAACACGGAGCATGACGAAGGAATTATATCATTCTCCCCCGACGGACAGACGATGTATCTAACACGCGCTCGACGCGAACCCAATTCCAACACCGGGGTGGAGATTTATACCTCGCAACGAAGCGACGCGCGCTGGAGCGCTCCTGTAAAATATGAAATCACAGCCGACACGCTGTCCAACTACGGGCATCCGGCAGTGTCGCCCGACGGAGAATGGCTCTACTTCACGTCAGACATGCCTGGAGGATTCGGCGGCAAAGACATTTGGCGCATCAATCTCCACTCCCCCATCGGGACTCTTGAAAATCTCGGTGAATTCATCAACACTCCCGGCGACGAAGTGTTCCCCTATATGCGCGAGGACAGCCTGCTATATTTTTCAAGCGACGGTCATGCCGGAATGGGCGGACTCGACATCTTCAAAGCGCGGCGGCAACCGTCGGGCGGTTGGAGCGTTGTCAACATGGGGGTTCCAGTCAATTCATCGGCTGATGACTTCGGGATAACATTCGGTGAAGGCGAGAGCGGCTATTTCAGTTCAAACCGCAACGACGGCAGAGGCTATGACCACCTCTACTCCTTCGTGCTCCCCGACTTAAAAATCACAATTTCGGGCATGGTGCTCGACAAAGATGAAGAGCCTGTTCCAAACGCCATCATCAAAATAATCGGCAATGACGGGTCCAATCAGAAAGCGTCGGGGAAACTTGACGGCTCATTCTCATTCCCGCTGCAACGAGGAGTGAGCTACGTTATGCTCGCCGGAGCGCGCGGCTATCTCAACGCAAAACAGGAATTCACTTCCGACACGGCTGAAGTCGACGCTGACTACAACGTGGATTTCATTCTTGCATCAATAACGAAGCCCAACGTGGTCGACAACATTTTCTATGACTTCGACAAAGCCACGCTGCGCCCAGAATCATGCGTGGCGCTTGACTCCATCGTCCAAGTTCTTCACGACAATCCCAACGTGACGATCGAGATGGCATCGCACACCGACCGCTGGGGCTCGGAAGAATACAACATCAATCTGTCGCAGCGACGCGCTCAATCGGTCATCGACTACCTGATAAGCAAGGGAATAAAGAAAGACAGGTTACAGCCGCAAGGATATGGAAAATCCCGTCCAAAGACCATTACGAAGCGTCTTGCGCGTGAATTCCCCCAATTCAAGGAGGGCGACGTGCTGAATGAAGAATTCATTTCACAGTTGCCTGAAGAACTGCAGGAAATCGCCGACCAAATAAACCGCCGTACCGAGTTTCAAGTGCTCTCCACCGATTATAAAATGTATTGACATGGAACTGTTTCGCACTCCCGTCGCCCCGTTAAGCGGATACAGAGGGCTCATCANTCACCGTAAACCGGTCGTAATGCTCGGATCATGCTTTACCGACAACATAGGGAATAAATTGACCGACTCTCTTGTGGACTGCTCAGTTAATCCGATGGGCACACTGTATAATCCGGCGAGTATCGCCGTCGCAATGTTCGACCTCCTTTATGAGCGCGACTACACACCGGGAGAATTATTCCAACACAACGGACTGTGGCACAGCTGGAGCCATCATTCAAAATTTTCAGGCGCCGACCCCGACAAGGTTGTCGAGGAAATGAATCGCTCTGCCGCAGAGGCGCGCTACAGGCTGAAAAACGCATCCGCGCTCATCATCACATTCGGCACTTCCTACATTTTCCGATTGAAAGAGGGGCGCAATGTCGTCGCCAACTGCCACAAAATGCCGGCAACGATGTTTGACCGCGAATTTCTCACCTCCACAATGACGATAGGGATTTGGAAAAAGATTCTCCGCGAAATCTCAGCACGCTATCCCGACCTTAAAGTGATTTTCACCGTCAGCCCCATACGCCACCTTGCCGATGGCGCTCATGGCAACCAGTTGAGCAAAGCGGCTCTCCTCACTGCAATCGACAAGCTTGTCTCTGAACATCCCTCTCGGGCGATATATTTCCCATCCTACGAAATAATGATGGACGACTTGCGCGACTATCGTTTCTATGCCGCCGACATGGTCCATCCTTCACAAGTGGCTATCGATTATATCTACTCGGTTTTCTGCAATTCATTCATGACCGACGAGGATATAAAACTTAACGACGAAGGGGAAAAATTGACAAAACGCCTACGCCACCGACCGATAAACGAGCCGACCGAGGCTGACAATCAATTCCAATCGGCAACCGACCGGATTGCACAACAGCTTGCAGCACGCCATCCCTACCTCAATTCCGCTATCGAGAGAATAAAAAATCAGCGCTGAGGGCGACTTCTCACCCATTTTTATGAGTAAAACCGATTCAATTGTCAAACTTTTTTGTTAAGTTTGTAATTGATAAATTGCCTTAGGAGGCATTCAACGGAACACTCAACTGCAATCCAAATGGAAGAAGTCAAAAAACTCACTCCCGAAGAGGAAGATAGAATCATAGAAGCTGAATTTAAAGACGTGCTCGACGGCTATCTTGCCAGCAACCACCGCAAGAAAGTCGAGATAATAGAACGCGCCTATCGATTTGCAAAAGAGGCGCATAAAGGAATACGCCGCCGTTCGGGAGAACCCTATATCCTCCACCCCATCGCAGTGGCAAAGATAGCAAGC
>WFMA01000071.1 GCA_009177195.1 Bacteroidales bacterium
GCGCCTACGCCGTTGTCGAGGATGTTGTGCATCGAGCCCTCCTCATAGATTCCTATCTCCAGCCCTGCGGTTGCGTTGAAGGGGATATTTCCTATCAGGATACCGAAGCCGATAGGGACAAGGAGCATGGGTTCGAAATTCTTTTTGATGGCGAGCCACAGGAAGAAGAGCCCCACCACGAGCATCACCAGATGCTGCCAGGTGGCGTTGGCAAATCCTGTGAGTTCCCAGAACTGCTGGAAATTTGACGCCATGAAACTTTCAGTATTCATAACCGTGATTACTTTTTAGGTTGTTTTTATTAGCCGATAATCGTGTTATGAATTATTCGAAAGTCACTAATACGGTACCCTCGAGAACCGAGTCGCCGGCAGCCACGTTGATTGCGGCGATTTTGCCGTCGCGGCCTGCGTGGATGGCGTTTTCCATCTTCATCGCCTCAAGCACCACAACGGTGTCGGAAGCGGCAACGGTGTCGCCGGGTTTGCAGTTGACCGAAATGATTGTTCCGGGTAGGGGAGCGGTCACCTTGTAGGCTGTAGACTTGACGGTGGTTTTTGCCACTACCTTTTCGCCGGTAGCTGTGCGCGGAGCGGCTGAAGGACGCGGAGCGTTCACCACGCTCACCGGTTTGCTCTTTTCAAGCTCCACCTTGTAGGGTGTGCCGTTGACAAGAACCTCGGCGATATTGTCAACGATATCGCCGACCGACACATTGTAAGTGTTACCGTTGATTTTGTATTTGTATTCTTTCATTTTTTGTAATTGTTGTTACTTTGGTTGACTGTCGATGTTGATTGTTAACGGCGTGGAATCTCGCGCAGACCGTAGATCTTGGAGCTCCAGGGCGAATAACTCTTTCTCACCTTGTTGATGGTGAGGATNGTGCTTTCAAGGTCGTNGGCGTTGAGGTGCTCGTTGAGCGCCATGACGATGGCGGCGATCTCCTCGCCCGAGNCATGGTCGGGGCGTTCCTCTTTAGCCACGGTCTTGATGTCGACGCCTTGTGAGCGCATCTTGTTGCGGCTGCTTGCGCGTGCTCCTATGCGGTTAATGGCATAGAATGACAGGCTCAGGAGCAAGAGAGCTGAAAACACGATGCACATCGCCATGATAGTGAGTCCGAATCCGTGGGCGTCCTCTTCGGCGAAGCGTTCAACCTTTCCGTTGGTGTCGACGATTTTGTTGGCGCTGCTCGGAGTGATGTAGGACTCTTCGGTTCCCTGGCGCACTTCCCATGCTTCGGTTCCTGTGCCTATTCCGTCGAGAATGCGGGCGTAGGAGGTGTTGGGAAGGAGCGATGCGGGCACGGTGATAGAGTCGATGAGAGTGATGCCGTTGGCGTCATACACTCCGATCCAGTTATCTTCTCCGGGAGTGAGGGAGAAGCTGAGGTGGAATGTTCCCTTGCTCGGCTCGGAGTCAGCCCAGAACAGCACGTGCTGGCGGGCGGGGATTTCGGTGTTCACGTCGCCCAGCGGCACCGGGTACTTCTTGGGCTGCAGGCTGTCGTTGGTGATGAACACGCTCGAAATCTCCATCGGCGCGTAGGTTGAGTTGAAGAGCTCAATCCATGCGCCGTGTCGACCGTAGTCATCGACATAGTTGCTGTCGTTCTGCACCATTATCTCGTTGATGCGCAGTCCGCGTCGCCCCTGGGCGTTGACGGCTGTGCAGCAAGCGGCGACAGCGACGAGCAATATCAATAATTTCTTTTTCATTGCTTTCGATGACTTTGTTATAGAGGTATATTTCCGTGTTTCTTAGCCGGGTTCACAACCTTCTTGGTTGCGAGCTGCTGAAGGGCGCGGATCACGCGGAAGCGTGTGTTGCGAGGCTCGATGACATCATCGATATATCCGTAGCGGGCTGCGTTGTAAGGGTTGCAGAATAGCTTGTTGTATTCAGCTTCCTTCTCTTCGAGCACTTTNTTGNGNTCTTCANCCTCCTTGGCTTNGCNGGCGTAGAGCACTTTCNACGGNTNNNGCGCCNNCNNTNACTGCGATTNCGGNGGTAGGNNATGCGTAGTTCATGTCGCCGCGCAGCTGCTTGCAGCTCATCACGATGTGGCTTCCGCCGTAGCTCTTGCGCAGGGTCACTGTGACTTTGGGCACGGTTGCTTCGCCGTAGGCGTAGAGCAGCTTGGCTCCGTGGAGGATTACGCCGTTGTATTCCTGTCCTGTTCCGGGGAGGAATCCGGGCACGTCGACCAGTGTCACCAAGGGGATGTTGAATGCGTCGCAGAAGCGCACGAAGCGCGCTGCCTTGCGCGAAGCGTTGCTGTCGAGCACGCCGGCGAGATATTTAGGCTGGTTTGCCACGATGCCCACCGACTGTCCGTTCATGCGGGCAAAGCCCACGATGATGTTCTTGGCGTAGTCGCGCTGGATTTCGAGGAATTCGCCGTTGTCGATGATGGCGCCGATCACGCCATACATGTCGTAGGGCTTGTTGGCTGCGTCGGGGATTATTTCGTTGAGCGAGTCCTCCATGCGGTCCACCGGGTCGGTGCATTCCACCAGGGGAGCTTCCTCAAGGTTGTTCTGGGGGATGAAGCTGAAGAGCTTGCGGATGATGCGTATTGCGTCTTCGCCGTCTTCGGCTGCGAAGTGAGCAACGCCGCTCTTGCATGCGTGAACTTCGGCGCCTCCGAGAGCTTCCTGAGTCACGTCTTCGCCGGTCACGGTTTTCACCACTTTCGGTCCGGTGAGGAACATATAGGATATTCCTTTAGCCATGATGGTGAAGTCGGTGAGGGCGGGGGAGTAAACGGCGCCGCCGGCGCAGGGACCGAGGATGGCTGAAATTTGGGGCACTACGCCCGACGCCATGATGTTGCGCTGGAAGATTTCGGCATATCCGCCAAGGGCGTTGATACCTTCCTGGATGCGGGCGCCGCCCGAGTCGTTAAGTCCTATAACGGGGGCTCCCATTTTCATTGCCATGTCCATGATTTTGCAGATTTTCTGCGCCATGGTTTCTGACAGCGAACCGCCAAACACGGTGAAGTCCTGGGCGAACACATAGACGAGGCGTCCGTCGATTGTTCCGTAGCCGGTCACAACGCCGTCGCCGAGATAGCTTTTCTTTTCCTGTCCGAAGTTGGTGCAACGGTGACGCACGAACATATCGAGTTCTTCGAAGCTGCCTTCGTCGAGGAGCTGGGCGATGCGTTCGCGCGCGGTGTATTTGCCTTTGTCATGTTGCTTCTGGATTGCCTTTTCGCCGCCGCCTATGCGGGCTTCTTCGCGAAGGGCAATCAGTTCCTTCACTTTTTCAAGTTGATTGCTCATTTTGTGGAAATATGTTGAATGAGTGGGTTTAATGTTATTTCTTTGCGGGGTCTTCGCAGAGTTCGATCAGAGTGCCGCAAGTCGATTTCGGGTGAAGGAAAGCGATGTTGAGGCCTTCGGCGCCTTTGCGGGGAGCCTTGTCGATGAGGCGGCAGCCGTTTGACTCTGCTTCGGCGAGAGCGTTGGCTACGCCGTCTTCGATAGCGAATGCGATGTGCTGGATTCCGCCTCTTCCGCCGTTGTTGGCGATGAATTTTGAGATGGCGCTGTCTTCGCTTGTGCCTTCAAGGAGCTCGATTTTGGTTTGTCCCACTTTGAAGAATGCTGTGCGCACTTTCTGATCGGGCACTTCTTCGATGGCGAAACATTTAAGACCTAAGATTTTTTCGTAGAAGGGGATTGCCTCGTCAAGCGACGGAACGGCAATGCCTACATGTTCGATATGGGAAATATCCATAACTTGTAAATTATTAAAAAATTAGTAAAAATGCACTGTTAAGCGCGACGGCACAATCCGACACGCTCTGCAAAATTAGTAATTATTGTGGAATAAAAATCATTTTGATACCGATTAATGCCATTATTTTATTATAAATAGGTGTAAGGGGCGATTTTCGGCTCGGTGAAATGCCTTTACTGTCAGTTTTGGGGCTTTTCAGTGAAAAAATGTCACGTCGGTGGCAGGGCGGAATTGTCTTAAGGTGATTGACGGCTAATTATTTAGGGGTTCCGTCAACATTTTTGGCGCGTCGTTTGTTTTATTTACGAATGTCGGACGAAGCGGCAGCCCCGCTCCTCCGGCGGTTTTGAAGAGAAAAATTAAAATAAATAAGTAACCAAAATAAAAAGTAAAATTATTATGGGAAAGATTATTGGTATAGACTTAGGAACCACCAATTCCTGTGTTTCTGTTCTTGAAGGTAATGACCCCGTTGTTATTCCTAACAGTGAAGGTCGTAACACCACACCATCTATAGTTGCGTTCATCGCCGGCGGCGAGCGTAAAGTTGGCGATCCCGCCAAGCGTCAGGCAATCACCAACCCTGAAGGCACCATCTATTCGATCAAGCGCTTCATGGGTGAGAACTATAATGAAGTTGCCGAAGAAATCAAGCGTGTCCCCTACGAAGTGGGCAAGGCTGACAACGGCAGCGTGCGCGTCCTCGTTGACGGACGTGAATATACTCCGCAGGAAATTTCGGCTATGATTCTTCAGAAGATGAAGAAGACCGCCGAAGATTATCTCGGCACCACTGTCGACGAAGCGGTCATCACCGTTCCTGCTTACTTTAACGACTCTCAGCGTCAGGCAACCAAGGAAGCCGGTGA
>WFMA01000123.1 GCA_009177195.1 Bacteroidales bacterium
CAGTTTAAGTCTCATGTCCTTCAATCGTCAAATAAAGACAAAATTCGCGAAATGGGAATATAGGGAGTAATCCTTGCCGTGATCTCTCCGTTTTCAATCCGCATTATATCAGCCGGAGCGGTCAGCCTTATATTGTGGCAATAACCCTCCTTTTCATTTTTCATTGTCAGCAAAGCCGTTATTTTCTTCTCATCGGCATCTATCACCCCAAAGAAGGGCTTGCAACCGTTCTTGATGAAGTAGTCGACAAATTCGCTCAACGGCATGTTGAAAAAGCGGTCGGAATAATCATATCCGATCAGTCTCACTTTCACTTGATAGCCATTCTCAATTTCGGTGCTTGTCACAAGATTGGCAAGGCTGTAAAGCGGATGCCGCTCATTGCAAATCAATCGGAATCGCGCCGAGTCGACATACTCGTAATAACGGTTGGAATTATTTTCAGGGAAATAATATTGCTCCCCTTCAAACACCCTCACCAGCGAATCGGCATCCTGCATCAGCATCGAAGCATCGACAATCAGGGTGTCGCGTTGCTCTATGGAATTGGAGGAAAGCCCTTCCCAAAGGCGCCGCTCGTTTTCGGTCATCTCGGTTCCATGCAACAAATCATAAAAAATGGGGAAAGTTATCGCATAGACCATTTCTCCGGCGGCATCGGTCCATCTCAGCAGATAGTTGCGTCCGTCGGGATTCTCAATCACGAGCGAGAGGGTGGTGTCGGGAGCCACTGTGAGCAGGGTCCTCAGATTACCGTTGGCATACTGCACACCGTCCTCTTCAAGCGAGCGTTCGACAGTTACATCGTCGAGAATGCCGGGAATGTCGGCTTCGAGAACCGATCGCTCCAGGAAATCGAACACCGGGAGGTCAAACCATCGCCTTTCATCCTGAACAAAAAGCCGATAGCCTATGTGCTTGACCTCATCACCCGCCTTCAGAGCGTGGACCTGACGATTCTGATAGGAGAACGCAGTGTCGCCCTGTTCAAGACGTGGCGCGATATCGAGCCTTGACGCTATCTTCTCCAGACGGTCGGATGCATATTTTACAGCAGAAAACATCGCTGCGGGCATAAAAAATGCCCACAACGATGCTATAAGAATCAATATTTTCTTGCGGTTATCTGCCATTGGCTGCTCCGAGCGTAATCCATTTGCGATCACCGTTAGGACGTTGAATTTCGCCTTGAACCAGTCTGCCGTTCTGGAATTTAGTGTTTTCTATTCTATCCCCAGCCGACACAGTGGTGGTAGTGCCGTCATTGAGATCAAACGTGTAGGCGCCATTCACCGCTACGCTTCCGCCCACTCCGTCGGGCTTGCCGCCTTTCATCGGACCGGTGTATTTACCGTAAGGAAGCGTTGCCGCAGTCGCCTGCTTGGGCTCAGCCTGTACCGGTTCTTTCACCTTTTCGGGCTCGGCGGATTTAACAGTGTCGCGAGTAACAGTGTCAACAGGCTCCTCAACTACTGCAGTCGCAGTGTCAACGGGTTGTTCAANCACGGTGCTCGTAGTATCTTCCGGAGCGACCGCAGGTTCCGACGAACCGCCCTGAGAAAGCAGGTAAACGGCAACCGCTGCAGCGATAACAATCGCGCCGATTATAGCATAGATCCACATTTTAGCCTGGGGACCCTGTTTTATCGGAGTAAGAGTTTTGCCGCATTTCGGGCACACAAAATCGCCATGGNTGACATTGACTGTCTGACGGTAATTTTCACATTCTTTGTTGACACACATTCCGGTCTTATCAGCGCCGCCGTGTGCTCTACGTCTTGTTGGTTCTGCCATTATTTTAGCTGTATTTTATTGTTAAACATTTACATTGCCGGAGGCATGGGTGGGTTCTGCGGAGGCATTGGGGGCGGAGTCGCGCCGCCGGGTTGGGGAGCGGGTGGCATGGGAGGAGCCGCAGGAGCGAACAGGGGTTTCAATTTCTCGACCTGTCCTGCCGGAGTCCATGCCGCCATGCCCTGTTCCCACACCATCGTTTCGGGCGTGAGCTGTCCTGTCTTTGTAAACTGACGGCATGTGGCATAGTCATAAGGTCCATACTGAGCGCCNGCAACATAGAGGAACATCTGCACTGACGGATCGGCGGCAGGAGGGGGCGGAGTCACGCCGCCGGTAGTGAAATCGGGCGGAGTCACCACNGGTTCGGGCTTCTTAACCGGCTTCTTGGCATCGAGTTCGCGGCACTCTTTGTCGGACAAAGCAAAAATATCGGGCAGATCGTGACCCTCGCCCTCGCTGTGGAGCATTATGGCGTTGGTCTGGTCAGTAACCGCATTTCCCGAGTGCATGAAACGGTCATATTTTTTCTTATCCTGGGCAAGCCACTTGATGGCGCGCATAGGATAGCCCGAATTAATCGAGATTATGAACATCTCGTTATCGCGGCTTCCGCCAAGATGGATTTTCGGAGCTTTCACCCCTTGAGGAGCCATGTCGCGGAACGCCTTGCCAAGCGTCTTTGCAAAATCTTCCAATTCAGGATTTTTCTGAGGATCGGGCAGAGCGATGTAGGTCTCTTTCAAATTGCGATTGACTCCCTCACGCGCAATGTCGTTGTTTCGCACCTGGAAACTGAGCTGTCCTGCGTCGAGAATCACATAGGGTCCCGTCTGTAGGATGATGTTACGCGCAAATTCATTAATCTTCTGCTGAGTGTCGAGTTTCTGTTTCAGCTGGGTGAGGATGTTCAAGCCGAGCACTTTTGTGGCAGAAACAGGCAGCTCGTCGTGACGGTCGATAATCTTCTTGGAGAGCTGCACGTCGAATGCGTGGAGGAAGTCGTCGATGGTGAGACGCGATTTCAAATCAGCGAAATCAATAAAGTCCTTGTCGCCCACCAAAGCCTCGCGCAATTGCTGGGAAGCCTCCCTCATCATCTTCTTGTCGATACGGGCATCCTTTTCAAACTCAAGCATCGCAGTGTCTTCGCTCACCTCGATTATAGAGCCCTTCGTGTTTTCGAGTCCGGGATTCTTCTTTTTCTGAGCCGCAAGCTGTTCATCGGTCTTGGTTATCGCATCGTTGATCAACGCATTAAATCCGTTGACCGCTTCCACAAATTTTCCGAATTCCATATTGAGCAGCTGCTGGAGGTCTTTGGCAAATTCCAGAGCCACCTTCATAGTGCGGGCGGTCATCAGGAACGACAGCTCCAACCGAGCCTCGGCATAATAGTCGTTCTTCTTTCCGAAAATCTTGCCGCGCAAGAAACCTGAGTTAGCCCAGTCGTCGATAATAGCGTCGAGAGTCTTTGAACTTGACGACAACTCCTCGTCATTCTTAACGATAGCCTCGTCAATCGCCTTTTTCAGGTCCTCGCTGACATATTCAGCCAATATCGACACAATCTTAACGAGATCGGTCATTGACAGATCGCCGTTGCGCCACTCGGCGAAAAGCTCATGCTCAACAGTGCGACGAATCTCCTTAGCCATTTCCTTCAGCGACTTTGACTTCACTTTATAGAAGTCCTCAACGCCAACTCCGCGGAAAGTCTCATTGTAGACCTGGTTCATGCTGTTCCTGATCGCCGCAGGCGGACAACTGTCTTCCTGGCATGACAGCGAAAGGTCCTCGATGCTTTCGGTCCAGTCCTCTTTAAACGGCTGGAACTCCTTGTCGAGCGGAAGAATCTTCTTTTCAAGCGTGAGATGGGCAAGATCAAGCATCCATCGCTGAAGATATTTATCGGTTAGATAAACGCTGCGATAGTCCTTGTTCTGAGGTTCGTTCAAGAAGCCGTGATTGTCGCTCCAGTGATTGTAACGGAGCTGATTGAGGACATCCTCGCCGGTAGCGTAGGTTATGTGTTTCAAGACGCGCATCTCGGGATAGATCACGCGCTTCACCGAGAAAGAGCTTATCTTGCAAGNGCGTGTTTTGGGGAATTCCTCATCNTTGTCAACCTCATCGNGCAAAAGGCGCTCGTCATTCTCCATCTCGAAGCCGTCAAGATTTTCAAAATTATATGCCCTGAGGATGTCGCCACACTCTTCCACGTCGGGACGGATCTGGAATATGCGCGAGTAGGCGAAATCGCTCACTATGCGCGGAAGCTCGCTAAAGGAGTGAACCGTACATTCGTTTTCATTGAGGTTGCTGTAGACCGATATACCGTCAGCCACACCTTTTGCCGAGGGCTTCATCGACAGATAGTCGGTAGGCTCGCCGTCGCCAGTCACATCATAGGGCTGATACTTGCCCACCTGAAGCGCGTTGAGCTCGCGCATCGCGGCATAAGCGTTAGGATAATAGCGACCCTTATCCATGTCGGGTTTCGGAAGATCTCTTTCAGGCAACATGGCGTAGACAAGAATCTTCGCATCGTTCCACAATTTACGTGTCTGAGCGACTGCGTCGATAATGGCGCCCGAGCCTGTTCCGCCCGAGAGACCGGCGAAAATATGCACCGTCTTTGTCGCCTCGCCTGAAGCATTGGCGGCATGACAGCGTGAATAAGCATCCTGAAGGGCGGTCACATAACGGTCGGCATTCACGGCAAAGAGCAATCGCCCGGCGCGGCGTTTCTGTCCAGCAGCTTCGCCGAGATTGCCAATAGCCGAGCGCACTCCCTTCACATTGTCGACAATCCCGCGCAATTTAGGATAGTTGTCGATCTCATCGATGATTTTCGTGACATCGATACTCTTTATATTAAGGAACTCGTTTTCGGCAAATCCGGCATCCTGACCCAGNACATTGAAGTCTTCGCGTCCGAGCCCCATCATCTCACGAGTGGTATCCACATAAAGAAGCGACACGGGAATCTTCGCGCGCTCCTCAGCCTCGGGATACTCTTCAAACATTCGCATCTTGAACTCGCGAAGGATTTTACCTCCGGTTCCTCCAAGACCGACAAGAATGTGATTTATCATATAGCTATTATTTTGATTGATTTTCTAATTATAGTCAACGTCGTCTCAAACTTCCTCCTCCGCCCGACACTACCCGGCGGCGTTTTGCCGAAGCCGCCGGCGAGCGACGATTATCTCCGCCCGGGACCGAGGCGCGCTGCCGAGAGCCTGAACCGGAGTATTCCATAGTGGTATAGATTACGACCGAGGCGATAATAAGCCCTGCAAGACTCCAAAGCACTGACTCCCACACGAATGAATCGAGCGAGGAACGTATATTTCCTGCCACCGTCGATGTGACAACCGACGCGCTGACTCCGGCAAGCTGAAGGTCACTGACGTAATTGTCCAAAAGCGGAACATTTTCAACCAACGCGTCGACAAGCTCGCGGCTTTCCTCGGGCGTAAGCTCGGAAAGATTGCTGACATTCATGTGGCTTATCACATTCTGATTGAGCCACTGTTCCATATCATCGCATTTCCACCGCAAGGCGACCGCTCCGCAAGCCGGAATGAGATGATAGCCCAAAAACAGGAACANAACCGCNCCAACCGCATAGCCCGCTATGGAGAAGCGCTTGCGCTCGGCGATAATGCTTATCACAAAGAACAGCAGCCCCACAAGCAGCACTGTGATGGCAATTCCGGTTGCCAAAGCTCCTGCCGCCTGACCAATGAGTCCGTCAAATATGAAGCCTACCATCTGTGTGATAATTTGTGATTGGTTTATTATTTCGTTTTTCGGGGTATTGTTGCGTCAAAACTAACATTTTAATGCAAATTAAAGAGAAAAATATGAGAATTGCTACCCCCCCCCCGTTTTTAACATTTGTTCACATAAAATCCATATTTCAGCCTTGCCCGAAATAATAAAAAACGCGAAACAGGGGGTGAGCCTGTTTCGCGTTCAAAATCGCAAATATTGTTGAGCTTTCGCTTAAACTTTGTCGACCTCAAGATCGCCGTTGAACACCTCGTTCCACGGCAGCCCCTGNTTGGCAAGCACTTCAAGGAAGGGATCGGGATCGAATTCCTCGACATTGTGAACGCCGGGCTTCACCCACTTTCCGGTGAGGAACATCATGGCGCCGGTCATTGCCGGGACACCGGTGGTGTAGCTCACGGCTTGCATTCCGGTTTCCTTGAACGCAGCTTCGTGGCTGCAGTTATTATATATGTAATAGGTGAGATGCTTGCCATCCTTGTCCTTGCCCGATATGCGGCATCCGATCGAAGTCTCGCCGTGGTAGTTCTCGCCNAGATCCTGAGGATTGGGGAGCACCGCCTTAAGGAATTGCAACGGAACGATTTTCACTCCGTTATAGTCTACCTCGTCGATGCGAGCCATGCCTATGTTCTGAATCACTCGCAGATGGGTGAGATACTCCTGTCCGAATGTCATCCAGAAACGCGCGCGCTTGATGGTGGGGAAATTCAGCACCAGCGATTCAAGCTCTTCATGATAGAGCAGATATGAGTCGCGCGGACCGATGTTGGGATAGTTAAGCGGAGCGTGGATTTCAAGCGGCTTGGTGACCACCCACTTGCCCTCCTGATAGTAACGTCCGTTCTGAGTGATCTCGCGGATGTTGATTTCAGGATTGAAATTGGTGGCAAACGCCTTTCCGTGGTCGCCGGCGTTGCAATCGACAATGTCAAGATATTCCATTTCAGAGAAATAGTGCTTCGCCGCATAGGCGGTGAACACTCCCGACACTCCGGGGTCGAATCCGCATCCGAGAATGGCGGTGAGCCCAGCCTTCTCGAAGCGTTCGCGATAAGCCCACTGCCATGAGTATTCAAAGTGAGCTTCATCTTTGGGCTCGTAGTTAGCGGTGTCAAGATAGTTCACGCCACACTCAAGGCAAGCGTCNATGATGGTGAGGTCCTGATAAGGTAGAGCCACGTTGATCACNAGCTCGGGATTGTGGCGGCGGAAAAGCGCCNCCAGGTCATCCACGTTGTCAGCGTCAACACGATCAGTGACAATATTGGGAGCGCCGATAGCCTTGGCGATGGCATCNCACTTGCTNTTAGTGCGCGACGCAAGAACTATTTCGGTGAACACGTCGGGGTTCTGAGCGCATTTGTGAGCCACCACAGTGCCTACGCCGCCGGCGCCGATTATAATTACCTTTGCCATTATTCTATTTCAGTTTATCGATTGTCAAGATTATTTCTTGTTTTCGTTCTGCTGCTTCAAAAGGTCGCGGATTTCGGTGAGCAACACTTCTTCCTGGCTGGGAGCGGGATCGGGAGCCGGAGCCTCTTCAGCCTGCTTCTTCATCTTGGTGATCACTCGGATAGCCACGAAAATACAGAATGCCACAATGATGAAATCGACGATGTTCTGGATAAACATGCCGTAGGTCATAGCCACCTCGGGGCTCACGACCTCATCGCCGTTCATCACAGCTTCCTTTAAAATCCATTTGTGCTCCTTGAAATCGAGACCGCCGGTAGCGACACCGACAACAGGCATGATCACGTCGTTGACGAGAGAAGTCACGATTTTACCGAACGCGCCGCCGATGATAACGCCGACCGCCATGTCGATAACATTGCCCTTCATGGCAAATTCTTTAAACTCAGTCAGAAATTTTCCCATAATTTATTGCGTATTAATATTAGTTGCTTGTTCCGTCCTGCGGACTGCTTGCAAAATTAAATAAATTTTACTCTCCAACCAAACTCTCGTCGACTTATATCGGCTTGTTTTATAAGCCTGAAACACCACTGTAAGCAAAAATTAAAGAAATTTTTCTTTTATTTTTCCCCTCACGCTACATTATTCAAAAAAAAATAGTAATTTTGCAGCCTGAATTTATTCTAAGGTAGATGATTGTATAACCCAATTTATTTATAAGTTACTATGACAAAAATAGGTATTAACGGTTTCGGCCGCATCGGACGTTTTGTTTTCCGTGCCTCTACTAAGAGAGATGACATCGAAGTTGTAGCTATCAACGACCTTCTTCCCGTTGACTACATGGCTTACATGTTGAAGTATGACACTATGCACGGTCATTTTGACGGCACAGTTGACTATGACATGGAGAAGAGCCTTCTTATCGTTAACGGCAAGGAAATCCGCGTAACCGCATGCAAGAACCCCGCTGAAATCGCTTGGGGCGCAGTTGGCGCAGAATACGTTGTTGAGTCAACCGGTCTTTTCCTCACTAAGGAAAAAGCTCAGGGCCACATCGAAGCCGGCGCTAAATATGTAGTTATGTCAGCTCCTTCTAAGGACGACACCCCCATGTTTGTTTGCGGTGTTAACCTCGACAAGTATGAAAAGGGAACTCAGTTCGTTTCTAACGCATCTTGCACCACCAACTGTCTTGCTCCTATCACTAAGGTGCTCAACGACAAGTTTGGCGTTGTTGAAGGCCTCATGACTACCGTTCACTCTACTACCGCTACTCAGAAGACTGTTGACGGTCCCTCAATGAAGGACTGGCGTGGTGGCCGTGCCGCTTCAGGCAACATCATCCCCTCTTCAACCGGAGCTGCTAAGGCTGTAGGTAAAGTTATCCCCGNACTTNACGGCAAGCTCACCGNTATGTCAATGCNTGTCNCCNNCNTCGNNGTATCAGTTGTTGACCTTACTGTAAACCTTGNCAAGCCCGCTACTTACGAAGAAATCTGCGCTGCTATGAAGGAAGCTTCTGAAGGCGAACTCAAAGGTATCCTCGGCTACACTGAAGATGCAGTTGTTTCAAGCGACTTCCTCGGCGATCCCCGCACTTCTATCTTCGACAAGAACGCAGGTATCCAGTTGACTCCGACTTTCGTTAAGGTTATCTCTTGGTATGACAACGAAATCGGTTACTCTAACAAGGTTCTCGATCTTATCGCTCACATGAAGAAAGTTAACGGTTAATCCCATTTAACCATTACTGCAATATGAGCAAGAGCGCCGCAGAAATGTGGCGCTCTTCTTATTTCATAAGAGATGTCAGGGAATGGATCACCGACCGGGGAAGCGAGTGAAGCGGCTGCGACAGGTAGCGCTCAGGAATGGGAGCATGTCCCATTAACGTGAAAATCTGACCCGTCAGTCCGCTGCCCGCAGCGTCAAGAGCCGGTTTGGCACCCTGAGCGGGGGTTGAGATTATGGGACGCACAATCATGTCGGCAAGCCTGTCGACAACCGGATTGCCCATCGTGATGATAGCAGAATCCACCACTCCCGGATCAGAGCAATTGACCGTAATGCCCATCCCCTCAAGACGTCGGGAAAGGTCCAGGGCATAGTGGGTGAGCATCAGTTTGCTGCGCCCATAGGTGGTGAACCGTCCATGATGGGTCATTGCCCATGAAAGCCAGTCGGAACGAAGACTCGCGATGTGCCTTGTCATGGAAGTAGTGAAAACGACAGAAGCGCCGCAAGGCATCAACGGCAGGAGCAGTTCCGTGAGCATCCCCGCCGAAAGGAAATTGACCTGGGTTGCCGACTCGTAACCGTTTTCGGTGAGCCGCGCGTCAGCAGGCATCGTCCCGGCATTATTGAAAAGAGCGGAAACCGAGATGCGGCGAGCCGCGCAATCGGCGGCAAACCGCTTCACCGAAGAAAACGATTCCAAATCCAGGTGCATGAATTCAAGACGGGCTCCGCAAGATCCGATACTGTCAATCAGCCTCATGCACTTGTCGGCGTTTCGGCAGGCTAAAATCACATGCCTAACCCCGCGCTCTATCAGTCCCCGGACAATCGCTCCGCCTATACCGCCGGTGGCTCCTGTCACAATGAATGTCCCGTTGATCATTTCTTTTTATTGTCAAATGCCATACGCTTCCCCTTCAGTCGCGCCCATTCAGGCAACGATGCGACCGCAACGATCGACAGCCGGTTGAGCCCGCCGTTGATATACTGAGCTTTGCGACGGAACATCCTCTTCAACGCACGCTTCACAAAACGCTCGGGAGTAACGAGCACCCCAATCTTCACTGCGAAGCGGCGCAACCGCTCAGACAGTCCGAACAGCGACGTGGAGATCCCACCGGGACATGCGACAGTCACCGACACCCCTTGATCCTTCATCTCGATGCGGAACGCGCGCGAAAACGCCCTGATGTAAGCCTTAGTGGAACTATAAAGCGCTATCCCCGGCATGGGCATCCAGCACGACATGGACGACATGTTGAGGATATAACCGTGACGGCGCGCAGCCATCATGCGCCCTATTTCAACACTCAACATCGTCACCGCCCTCACGTGGAGCCCTATATAAGTGTCGATGCGCACGGCGCTCATATCGGTAACTTGCTTGAAATCGAATATGCCGGCGTTATTGACCAGCACCTCGGGCACAATACCTTTTTCGTTAAGGAAGCCGGTGACCGCCGACACTGAATCGGGGTTTGAAAGGTCGGCGAAGAGTGGCAGCGCATCCACGAAATAAAGGGTGCGCAAGCTCTCGGCACACTCTTTAAGTTCATTCTCCTGATTGCTGACGAGCACGAGCGAAAAACGCTTTTTAGCCAGCTGACGGGCAAATTCCAGCCCGATTCCCGACGATGCCCCCGTCACTAAAGCCCATCTCATCTTTGACGCGATTTTATTTCTTCAATCTCCTTTTTCAACGAATCGGGCAGATTCTTGACACACTTGTGGCAAGCCATTTCAAGCGTGTACATCCTGCCGATGCAGTAGTTGACATGCTCGCAGCCCGACGACTCCAATCCCTCTTGCTTCATGCGGTTGACGAAATCGGGCATCGTCAGCAACGCCCTTGCCATCTGGACAGCTTCGAATCCCTCATCAAGCGCGCGCTCGATGCCTTCGCGCGTCGAGCAGCCTCCCACATAAATGAGCGGCATCTTCAACTCTTTCCTGAACTCGCGGGCATCGTCGAGGAAATAGCACTCCCGATAGGGGACTGAGGGAATCATCATGCGCCCGAACATCCTCACTCCGTATTTCAGCCACCATGTGTCCATGTAATGGGTCAGAGCGCCTATAGGCATCTCCCCTCTCATGACNTNCATCGGCNCCTTGCTGACAAAANCGCCCGAAAGCACAAGCGCGTGGGCGCCGAGATTTTCAAGCTCCTTGGCGATAAGAATACCCTCGTCGATATCAACGCCCCCCTTGAAACCGTCGCGCATATTGGTCTTCACGACAACCCCAATGTCGTTTCCGGCGGCTTTCATCACCTCCTCCATGCACAGCCTCATGAACCTCATGCGGTTGTCTAGCGAACCGCCCCAACGGTCACGTCGGCGGTTGGTATAAGGCGAAAGAAACTGGCTGATAAGGTAACCGTGACCGGCATGAATCTCGACACAGTCCATTCCCGCGTCGCGAGCAAGCCTCACTGCGTCGCCAAATGATCGGCTCATGGCAATGATTTCATCGTCGCGCATGCGCCTTACAGGCGTGGGCGAATATATGTTGAAGCGTCCCGTAGCCGAAATAGGCGTCTCTCCCGCAGTAGACTTGTGGGACATGTTGCCGCAATGCCCCAGCTGAATCGAAGCTTTCGCTCCGGCCCGGTGAATGGCATCGGTTATGTCGCGCAAAGGCTCAACTATCTCCCGCCGCATCCACAGTTGACGCGGGAACGACAGCCCGTTGCGGGTCACCGAGGCATAGGCGAGAGTGGTCATGCCCACTCCCCCTTGAGCGACTGAGACATGGTAGTCTTTCAACTGTTGGGAGGGGCTGTTGCCCGGGCACATCCCTTCAAACGCCGCCGAGCGGATGGCACGGTTTCGCAGCGTCACGGGACCGATATTGACCGGAGTGAAGAGCTTGGAGTTTTCGTACATATATTAATAAATGTAAGGTATTATCTTTTTCACGTTAAGGCGGGTGAACTCCTCGCCAAACTCACGCCGGTAGCGTTCATGGATCTTACCCGCACGGGGAGCGAGATTGGCGAATGTCCAAAGGGCGAAGACCGCGCCCGCCCATGACCACGTGAGGATAGCAAAACCGGTCCATTCGACAAACTCGCCAAAATAATTTGCCGACGAAACATAGCGGAACATCCCTTTTCGAGGGATATAGTGGCGGGTGTCGCCGGGAGCGCGGAGATGACGAATGACGCTGTCGCTATGGATGTTTATGCCCATCCCCAAGAAAAACAGAGCCGTACCGAGGACAAATTGAGGCGAGGCGAGCCACGATTCAGGATAACGCCCGGCGGGCGACACGTAGAATATCCACCCTCCCTGCATCAGGGCGTTGAGCAGATTGAACACCACCCCCATGACAATTATCGCCACGGGCATCCTCCCCTTGCCCCTTATGAGGAGGGGAAACACGAATGAACGCTGGAAATAATGAAGTTCAAAAAGGAGGAACATCACGAGGGGAGCCGTCTCAAACCGCCTTGACGAGCAATACCAAAGCGCCGCCATGGCAAAAAACACCGGCGCCTCCATCAGCACCCATCCGAGACGGTTGCCCACAGTGGCGCCCCAACGGCACGTGTACATCATGCCGTAACCCGCCTCAACGAAGTGAAGCGCCACGAAAACTATCACGGCAAGCACCGACATGACTATAAGCAAGACGTTGAAATATTCAGGATTCCACCACATAGCTAAAACGGCTTAGAGTGCAAAACTACAAAATTTCAACAACATTCGTTTTAATCGCTCCAAAAAAACGCAACCAAAACTGGTTTTACATCATTACTGAAAAAGGTTGACTCGGTTTTATGCAAGCTCCACCGCCCGGCAAGATGCGGGAACGGGGTTATTGCTTTGCAATCCTGTCCAATCGCCGCGCAAACCATTTATAGATGAAATAGTATCCGACGAACAACGGTATTCCAAGCGCGAACTTAACAGTTTTGGTTTGCATGTCGCGCACCTGCAGATAGTAGCTGCACAGGGCAAATATCGCTCCATACAATCCCGCCATC
>WFMA01000122.1 GCA_009177195.1 Bacteroidales bacterium
TATAAGATTTCCGGCAAACATACCGAATCCAGCAAGCACCATCAGCCATGTCAGCGCTCCGGTCGAGAACCCCGCAACCTGGGTGAGCTGCGGATCTATATAGCTGTACCAGCAATAGATTCCTATCTGCCCGAAAAGCACGCCGCCAAAGATGAGCCACGGCGGAAGGCGTCTTCAGGAAACGGAACTGTCCCTTGAAGCCCATGTCGGGAAGTCCCGGCAGCTTCGGAATCCAGGAGTGGATGGCGAAAAATGTGAGCGCGCCCGTCACCCCAACGACCACAAACGCTATTCGCCACGTGAACATATTGCTGATAAATGTCCCCATCGGAACTCCCAGCAGTGTCGCCACCGTCATCCCTGCTATCATATAGGAAACCGCGCTCACCTCCTTGCCCGGAGCTGCGAGTTTTCGAGCCACGATTGCCCCAACTCCAAAGTAGGCTCCGTGGGGGAGACCCGATAGAAAGCGGGCGGCAAACAGAGTCCAGAAATTAGGCGCCATCGAGGCGCACAGATTTCCTATGGTGATAATTGCCGCAAGAATAAGCATAATCTTCTTCAATGCCATTTTCCTTGAAAACAGCAAAGCCGGTGCTCCGCAGCACACTCCCAACGCATAAGCTGAGATAAAATGTCCTGCTTCAGTTATGCTCACCCCGAGATTGGCGGCGAGATCGCCAAGTATTCCCATCATCAGAAACTCCGATATCCCGAGGGCGAAAGTGCCCATCGCCAAAGCTAACAAACCTTTATTCATACGCAAATCTCAAAAATCGGCTGCAAAATTAGAAAAAATCTACCAATTCCCCAACACCCGCACCCCGCATCACTGACATTTAAGGAAACGGCGGAAGCCGCGCTTGTCAGCCCCCGCCGTAGGCATCCGCCGGCGTCTCACTCATGCCTTCAAAAACGATATCGAAATCAAGATCGAAAACCCGGGACAACTGTCAAAAACAAAAACGACCTCCGGACAATCAAGCCTTCCACGGTCAAAAAAACAGTGTGGCTGCCCCGGACAAATTATTTCGTAATATTTAGTAGCTCGATATTGCTTACTCCTGAATTTTATCTGTTTTTGCAGGCTTTCGGGAGGCGCCGTTAGAGATGCGGCTCCGCCATCGGGTAACCGCTATCTCGGCTTTAGCCATTAATTATCCTCTTTCTTCCCTAAGTGAGACACTTCGGAATATATGCCCTCCAGCGAATCAGGAATCAGAATCTTCATGTTGCCATACTCTCTGACTTTCTTTTTGATATACTCCGCTCGGCGTGCGTGAAGCGCTTTCATCTCGCCGTTCCACTTGTCAAGAGCCTCCGTATAGTCGGTTTTGACTCTTACTTCTGAATCGCTCACCGCTTTTGCGCACTCATATTTCATTGCATTCAGTTTTGCCTGTGGTTCGCGATACTGTTTCTGCAGCTGGAAGAATGTAGATTCAATTAACGATGATTCAACAGTGGGGGAGAAGGAATATATCAGCGTGTCGCGTCCGTCGCCTTTGACTTCGTGAGGATTCAAAGTGCGTTGCGTCAATTCGTCGCGCGCGTCGGCGAAGTGTCCGCCCGGATGAATCTCTTTTCCGAGCACTGCGGCAAGAGTTTCAAGTTCATAGTAACGGTTGCGCTCGTCAAGCGACAACTCGGCATAATATTCGTCGGCGGTGAGGCTGTCCTCCAGCTTCGGCGCTTCGGGAATCTTAATCCCTTCAGCCTTTGCGTAGTCTTCAAGTGTAAGCCCCTCGGCTTCTTTGATGAGGCGCTCTTTTGCTTTTATCGCTTCGCGCAGCCATGCGATAAGTGATTTCGCTTTGGCTATGCGGTGCAATTTTCCGGCGGTAGCTTCGATAGTTTCAGCGTCAACTCCTCGGCGCAGCGTGTTTGCAGTTTCGCTCCCTATTAGGGAAACCTCGGTGGAATAGAACACTAAAGTCTCTAATTCGGCTTCGATGCCTCTTATCATTTCCTTCGCCATGTTGGCAATGTGGTTGGCTGAGGTCGAGGTCAATCCTTTCTCGTTGTCGGAAAAAAATATCAGGTCTTTTTTCATAAAAGATGACTGTGTTAAGATGAATGCTATAAAATAAAAACGTGATTGGGGCAAGTTTAGTTTCCCGCAGGAGCCAAAAGATGAAACCGAGGCTATCGTTTGCCAAGCGATTTCATCATTTTGTTGATACATCGCATCTTGTGGTCCCTGTTTGGGTGGACGTAGAGGTTCATCGTTGTGGTGATGCTGGCATGCCCAAGGATGGCGCTCACCGTCTTGTAATCACACTGGCTTTCGATGCACCGGGTGGCGAAGCTGTGGCGCAGTCCGTGGAATTTTATTTCAGGGATGTCAAGCGACTGCAGTAATTTCCTGAAATAGGCGCGATAGGTGCGCGGTTCTACGGGTCGTGGAGAATTTGACACTATGTAATAATCTTTGTCGGTCCTCTCTTTGAGCGGTTTTATGATTCGCAGCAGCTCGCGGGCAATAGGTATTTCCCTAAATGAATTCTTGGTTTTAGGCGATGACAAGATGAGCTCCGTGTGGCGGCGGCTTTTTTCAATGAGATAGATTCTCTCCACCGTTTTGCTGACTGTTATGATAGCTTGCCGCTCGTCGACATCGTTCCATTTCAAGGCGCATATTTCTCCTATTCTCATCCCGGTGTTGAGGCATATAAGGATACCGAGATTCCGGAATGAGAAATTATTGTGGAGGTGGTCCATCAATTTTCGTTGATGGCGCAATGAAAATACGGGAGCCCGGCGAGCGGGCTGTTCCGAAGGAAATCTGATATTCCAGTCGGGATAAGCGAAAGCTCCGAGTTTTGCCCCGAAGCGGGTCACCATTTTTAATACGATCAGGATGTCTCTGACGCTCTTGGGATTTAATCCGGCAGTCAGTTTGCTGGTTACGAACTCTTGAACTGTCTCCTCTTTAATTAATGTCATTTCACCGAATAGGGGTAGGAGATGATGTTCAAGATGGAGTTGATAAACCGCCATTGTCGAGAGTTTTACGTATTTTCGTTTTTCTTCTTTCCACAATGTGGCTACTTCTTTGAAATTAAGATTGCTACTCATGATTGGATAATGTTTAAAACGCTATCCAAGATAAGGCAACATTAAGTTTTCAGGCAAATAAATTCAGTAGAATTCAGCGTGCCGGAAATCACATCATCAACTGTTGTCNGANATATCCTTTTTTGATTTTTTCACCGCCGTTGTCACGTAGTTGGTGAGATAGACGGTGAATAGCGGGAAGATTATCATACCCGAAATAGGGAGGACTACGGCGACGATTTTGCCCGACACGGTGACGGGCGATATGTTGCACCCCACAGTCGACATGTTCATCGCCGACCACCACAATGCAGTCCAGTAGGTGTCGACCTGGGGGTTCACTCCCGCTTCGCGCTGATAGAAAATCAGCGAGCAGAAATAGACCACAAGCAGCATGATGGAGAGATAGGACATGAAGAGGCTTGTCACTGCATTGGACGAAAGATAGCTTATCACGATCGAGAGAGCGAGAGCTCCGCGGGCGAGCGGAATGAATCTCACGAAGTAAAGAGCATTGTGGCTGAGGCTTATATCCATCTGATTAATGATGTTCAGATAAGGGATTGACAGCAGCAGGAATACGAAGCGATGTCGGAAGAAGCGCCACTTGTCGGGGGAATAGCGCAATTCTACGAAGAAGTCGATCACGAAGACGATACACACCCAGAACTGGAAAGTCATGTAAGCGTGATTTTCCAGAAAATTGACTCGTTGAAACGTGTCGATCGATATCCACACAATCAACAGCACGGAGAGAATGAGCACAATTGTGTTCATTATTCCCAGCAGATAATGTCTATGCTCTTTGGGCTCTTTGGGAGTTGAAACGGTCGAAGTCATGATATGATGAATGATTTAAACTTTCTTATATAACATTTAGCTTTTTTATTCGGTTCATGTTGCGTTTGCGATGTCAAAATACAATGGAGCTAAACCATTGGCGCATATCAATGTTTATCTTAATAGACAGTTTTTAAGTTTCGATACATTATGAATATTATAGAAGCGATAAAGGAGCGCCGGTCAGTGCGCAGTTTCAATGGCGAGCGGCTTCCGGCCGAGGTTAGGAAAGAATTGCTTGATTATGCCGGGACGGTTTACAATCCCTTTGGTGGAAGTTTTTCGATAAAATTGAAAGAATTTGATTTGAAGAACGGCTATAAACCAAGTACTTACGGAATGATAAAAGGTGCCGAGGATTTCTTTATGCTCGGTATTGCCGACGATGACACGTCGGCGCTTGCCGCCGGGTTCGGATTTGAACAGGTGGTCCTGAAAGCGTGGCAGATGGGATATGGAACATGCTGGATCGCTGCGACCTTTAAGGGAACCGACTTCGACAACGGCGAAAAGTGGAACGACGGCGAGCANTTGAGGATAGTNTGTCCGGTAGGGGTCGCCGCAAAGCAGGGATTGATGGAAAAGTTTACACGCTTCACNCTCGGCAGCCGCAATCGAAAGCCCTTTGCCGAGCTTTTCTTCTGCGACGATTTCAATGCACCCTATTCTCCCGATGAGCCGTTTGGCGAGGCGTTGGAAATGCTCAGGCTCGCTCCCTCGTCGACCAACTCCCAGCCGTGGAGAGTTTTGGTCGAGGGAGATTCAGTTCATTTCTATTGTGTCCCTAAAAGTCCCGCATCCGTTCTTGACTGCGGAATAGGGATCTGCCATTTCTATGAAACCGAGGCGTTCAACGGCAAGACAGGCTCGTTTTATAACGANGCCGACCGATCGGGAGTAGCCCACAAGAATTGGAAATACCTCGTCTCCTATCACCGCTCATAGATTTATATAATGGCGAGTCCCGGCATAAATGGGCGTTGATTTCGGTTTTTAGGGATTAATTGCTATCTTTGTATTCATAAATATACAAAGATAGTATCCCATCATAATGAGAAGATTGACTTGCCTTTTTTTCAGTGCTGCCTATACGACACAGAGATGTGTGGAAGCTGTCGCTGAATCAATGAATATGCCGGTTTCCGTGATGATGAATATTGCCGATCATTCATCGATGGAATTTGTCGAGTTCCGGGAGACGGATGTGTTGATTGTTGGCGTTCCTGTGTATGGGGGACGTATTCCTGAAATGGCGGCTCACTCGTTGCGCCAGTTGAACGGCAACGGAGCTTCGGCGGTGGGGATAGTCGTATATGGTAATCGTGATTATGATGATGCGTTGCTTGAGTTGACCGACTTGCTTAAAAAGACCGGATTCAGAATGCTTGGTGCCGGTGCGTTTATCGGTCAGCATTCGATATTTCCGAAAGTGGGAACGGGACGACCCGACGGTTCCGACATGGAGCGGCTTGCTGAATTTGGCGCTGAGTGCAAGGCTCGGTTGTCGAAAGACGCAGACTATGGCGCGTTTCAGGTGAAAGGGCGGTATCCATATAAGAAATATTCGGGCGTTCCGCTTCATCCTGAGTGTGACGTGGCGAAATGCAATCGATGCGGTATATGCGTGAAGATGTGCCCAGCCGGAGCGATTAAGGCTGAGAGTCCTGAGAAACCGGATTTGAACAAGTGTATTTCATGCGGGCGGTGCATCTATGTGTGCGCTCGGAAAGCTCGTTTGTATACGGGACTGAAATACTCATTGGCTGCCAAAATGTTTGTCGCCGGTTTCTCAAAGCGGAAAGAGCCTGAATGGCACGTGGCAAAATAGGCTCTTTTCAATTTTGAGAGTGATATTTATTGATGAAGTGGATCACTCGGCGTTATCCTTGAGCCATTTGGTCCTTACGGCGTCGGGNAAGTGGGTTACGGTGAAATTTGANAACTTGGCTGTGAAACCTTCACNGTCGGGACATGCGGCAAACATGCCTATCTTCACAGGGTGATTAGCCGCCATCCAGGCATTTCTCATCATGAAATATTCTTTGTCGTCAAACGAGTAGAAGATTTCTATTGCGTCGAGGCGGCGCACGGCTTTGATCCATATCGCTTCAACGGGCTGTTGCAACGCGATTACGCTCCAGTCGGAAGTCGTGTGACTCACCACTGTGCTGAGATTGTATTTTCCGTCAACGAATTCGATTCCGGTCTTGATATAGTTCTCATGGTCGAGGCGTATCATCATTCCTGCCTGGTCGAAGCGTGTTTTATAGTCGCCCGATATTTTTAGTTTGGCTTCAAATTCGCCGCCGTATTCGGCATAGTAGAATGGCGCGTCGTCTACCGTGAAACCATAGTGTGATATGCGCCAGTAATCGCTTTTGGGTGTTACTCCGACGGTCAATGTGTTGTTATTGATACTCCATTTTTCGGGTTCATTAAACCAGTTCATTTTCTCAAGAGTCTGGGCGTCGAGCCACAGTGCTGTCAGTGCAATGATGATTGATAGAAGATATTTTTTCATTTTCAGTCAATTGATTGATCGATTGATTTGATTACTTTGCAGGGATTGCCGGCGGCTACGGTGTTTGCCGGGATGTCGCGGTTCACCACGCTTCCGGCTCCTATCACGCAGTTGTCNCCAATGGTCACTCCNGGCAGCACGCTGACGTTCGCTCCGATCCACACGTTGTTGCCAACCGTGATGGGTCGGGCGTATTCCAGTCCCTTGTTTCGCCTCTCGGCGTCAAGAGGATGTCCGGCAGTGTAGAAGCCGCAATTCGGAGCGACAAACACGTTGTCGCCGAAAGTAACCGGCGCCTCGTCGAGTATAACCATGTTGAAGTTGGCATAGAAGTTATTGCCGGTAGTGATGTTGTAGCCGTAATCGCAGTAGAACGGTTGCTCGATGAGGATAGCGCCCTTCACGGTGCCTATTATCTTTTTCAGCAGTTGTGNGCGCGCGTCCATCTCCCGAGGGTGCAGATTGTTATAGTCCATGCACAGCTCCTTACACTCGCCGCGCTCCGCGATGAGCGCCGGATCATAATTTGCGTCATACAGCATGCCTTGAAGCATCTTCTCTTTTTCAGTCATATCGAAAATCACCATTTTAGTTACTGACTCTGCAAAGTTAACCATCCTCGCCCTAACAACCAACACNACCCCCCCGAAATANGAAGAATCCAATGTGATCAGCCTGTAATATCGAATGACTCTTATTTCATCTAAAGTTATTTCAGAATCATTAGCCATAAGAGATAGAATAGCATCTTGACAAGGTGTTGTTTTAGCATTATTTTTAGCACCATTTTTACGCTCAACATCATTTACAGGGACATCGGGATCCTCCGTCTTTCTTTGGATGGCGGATTTGAGGGGGAAGGAGACGGTGGCGATGGTGGGACGTGTTGGTGGAATGTTACGGCTTGCTTTGGGTGGCTTGGGCGAGGGTGGCGGTGATGAAGGGGGTTTTGGCGGCGGTGTAGGCGTCGCGGTCGTGACGGTAGGTGGGGAGGAGGCTTTGCTTGAGCGACTGGTATTGCAGGGCTGCGTCGGGGTGAGCGATGAGGTAGTCGCGGAAGAGGATTTCGGAGTTGTCGCCGAGGCGATGGACGTGGATGTGAAACACTTTTTGGGCATAGCCTTGCGGGGTGTAGCCTTTGTTGAAGCTCATGCGGGAGGGTGACTGCGCCATGCAGATGTAGCCGCATGTTTCCATCGAGGTCAGAAGGCTCGGCAGATGGGCGTCGGCGGGGACTTCGACGAGGATGTCGATGATGGGCTTGGCTTGGATTGTGGGGATTGCGGTGCTGCCAATGTGGTTTATCAGCGGGGTGAATTGCGAGAGGACGGAGGCAAGGAGGCTGATTTCGTCGGCAGCCCATTGCTTCCACAGGGGATTGTGGGGGGCGAGGGCGATGGGGAAGAGTTCCCAAAGTTCTTGCAATGTCATTTCTTCGAGTCGCTTCATCGTTGGGGGATGTGAGTGATGATTTTAGGTAGCAAAGATAATATAAATTGGGGCGGCTTTTGCTATATTTGCACGTAATCTTAAAAATGGATAATAAATATTGTCCTGAATGCGGGGCGAAGCTGATTGAGAGGGCTGCGGGTGATGACGGGATGGTGCCTTATTGCGCGGAGTGTGAACGGTATTGGTTTGATTCGTTTGCCAGTTGCGTGATAGTGATGGTGGTGAATGAGCGGAATGAGATAGCGTTGCTTCACCAGTCGTATATATCGGATGAGTATGAAACATTTGTGGCGGGATTCATGACTCCGGGCGAGAANGCGGAGGAGGCTGCCGCANGGGAAGTGAGGGAGGAACTGGGGCTTGAGGTGGTGAAACTNGTGTATGCCGGAACTCACTGGTTTGAGAAGCGGGAGCAGCTGATGCACGCTTTTATCGGATATGTGGANAAGNGGGANTTCAAGNTGTCGNCGGAAGTGGACGGGGCTTCGTGGGTTCATTTTTCGGAGGCTCCGGNGCGNATGTTTCCCGACCGCCCCGGGAACACTCAGCATATTCTTTACCGGAAGTATCGGGAAATGATGGGGTCTTAGTTGATAAAAGCATAAAAAGCACGATGGCTGTCATCATCAATATGACAGCCATCGTGCTTATATAAGGAGAATAGGAGGATTATCTTTCGGCGCGCATTGGATTGTCGAGGAAGTCCCGGTAGGCGAGCTGGATTCCGTCGGAAAGCTCGGTGGAGTAGGTCCAGCCCAGGGCGGTCGCCTTGCTTACATCTAGGAGTTTGCGGGGAGTTCCGTTGGGCTTGGTCGTGTCCCACACAATTTTGCCGCGGTAGCCGACTGTTTCGGCGACAAGTTCGGCGAGCTCCTTTATTGAGAGCTCTTTGCCGGTACCGGCGTTGACTGTCTCGTCGCCGGAGTAGTTGTCCATCAGGAACACGCAGAGATTGGCGAGGTCGTCGACATAGAGGAACTCGCGCAGCGGGGAGCCGTCGCCCCAGCAGGTGACTTCACCGGCTCCCGACTCCTTGGCTTCGTGGAAGCGGCGGATGAGCGCCGGCAGCACGTGGCTGTGGGTGGGGTGGTAGTTGTCGTTGGGTCCGTAGAGGTTGGTGGGCATTACGGAGATGTAGGCGGTTCCGTACTGGCGGTTGAGGTATTCGCAGTATTTCAGCCCCGAGATTTTGGCGAGGGCGTAGGCTTCGTTGGTTTTCTCGAGCTCGGACGTCAGCAGGCAGCCCTCGGGTATGGGCTGGGGCGCCATGCGGGGGTAGATGCACGACGAGCCGAGGAATTCGAGCTTGCGGCAGCCGTTGACCCACGCGGCGTGGATGACGTTCATTTCAAGCATCATGTTCTGGTACATGAAGTTGGCTGGCGCCGACGAGTTCTCTTCGACGGCTC
>WFMA01000015.1 GCA_009177195.1 Bacteroidales bacterium
ATATTTCGCTAAGTTCCTTCATGGAAGACTGCTTGAATCGGCTTGCTGCCGTCGCGAAGCACGAGCCGCCAACACGAAGCCGCTGTTCTGTTCGGAACTGTCAAAAGATTCATTCACCTTATCTGGCAAGAGCTCCCGATAATCATTGCTGGTAGAAATTAATCAGACCGGGCCCGTCTGATTAAATCTATCCGCAACAATCTAAATGAATCAAAAAACACCAACATAACGAAAGCTANAAAAAGCCCAAATAGNGCAANCTCANAACTCGCTTCATGCTCATNTAANATAATATNGTTTATGTGCAAAACTGTATAGTCGGTGAGGATGCCGGATTGTGCTGTCTTTATTTTATTCCTATAATCTGTGAAACTGATAATATCCTTTGCAAATAAATCAATGTCTCCCAAATAATTTGTATCTTTGTGAAAATCTCATTTACTATAACACGAATCAATTATGTTTGATAAAACTTACGGACTCTATATAGCTCAAGGACCCAACGGACCGATATCTCTTAATGGTAAAATGGTAAACCGTCACGGACTCATTGCCGGAGCTACGGGAACGGGAAAAACTGTTACGCTGCAAGTCATGGCTGAAACTTTGTCTCAAGCCGGCGTGCCATGTTTCATGGCTGACATTAAAGGCGATTTATCAGGAATTGCGGAAAAAGGCGCTTCAAGCAAATTTATCGAGAAAAGATGCGATGAATTTGATTTGGATACCCCTAAATTCAAAGCTTGTCCCGTGAGATTTTTCGATGTGTTCGGTGAACAAGGACATCCCATGCGTGCAACTATTTCAGGCATGGGCGCCGATCTCATGGCTCGCTTGCTTGAACTCAATCCCACTCAAAGCGGTGTTCTTAACATCGTCTTTAGAATCGCTTCCGATGAAAATCTGCCACTAATTGACTTGAAGGATTTGAGATTGATGCTCGATTATGTTTCCAAGAATGCGGCGAAATACACCACTACCTATGGGAATATTAGCCCGCAGTCAATCGGAGCAATTCAGCGTGCGCTGTTATCGCTTGAAAATCAGGGTGCTGACAAGTTCTTTGGAGAACCGGCATTCAATATCAGCGACTTGCTTGCTGTTGAAGGCGGAATGGGTGTAATGAGCGTTCTCGCTGCAGATAAGCTTGTCCAGTCCCCTAAAGTCTACTCTACATTCCTGATGTGGCTTCTGAATGAGATTTACAACTCCCTTCCCGAAGTGGGCGATCTTGAATTGCCTAAATTGGTATTTTTCTTCGACGAGGCTCACCTGCTGTTTGATGACGCTCCTAAGGCTCTTCTCGACAACATCGAACGAGTAGTGAGGTTGATAAGAAGTAAAGGCGTTGGCATCTATTTTGTCACTCAAAACCCCATTGACGTTCCTGAAACCATCCTCGGTCAGCTCGGTAATCGTGTGCAGCACGCTTTGCGCGCATTCACGCCGAGGGATCAGAAAGCGGTCAAAGCTGCCGCGCAGACCTTCCGAGCTAACCCCTCGTTTGACACCGGCGAAACTATCCAGCAATTAGGAACTGGCGAAGCTCTGGTGTCATTTCTGGATGAAAAAGGCGCTCCGTCGATGGTGGAAAATGCGAAAATCATGTTCCCCCTTAGCCACATCGGCGCTCTCTCGCCCGAAAGACGAAATGAGGTCATCAAGGGATCGCTGCTTTACGGAAAATATGACACTCCCGTCGACCGTGAAAGCGCTTTTGAAATAATTNTGGCTCAGCGTCAGAAAGCCGAACAAGAAGAAAAAGCAGCTAAAGAAAGCGAGGCGGCTGAGAAAAAGAAAAAGGCTCAGTCGACTTCCTCCCGCTCCGAGTCAAGCCGTTCAAGCAGTAAGAAGAAAGGCGGTTTCTGGAGCGCTGTAGCGTCAATTGCGATGCCTATTCTCACCTCCATGGGACGTTCTCTCGGCAGAGAGGTTGTGAAAAGCGTAACAGGTTCATCATCAACTACACGCAAACGCAAAAAATGATTCATTCGGCTCTAAAGCATGGGACATCCTTTCTGCTGCTGACGTTTGTTGTACTCACATCCGTCTTGCGGTTCCATCACCATGATTGTCATGGTCACATGTCCTTTGCTTTCTCCGAAAACACCGAATGTCTCTCCCCTCACATTCATCTCTACGCTTCTACAGATAGCGGCGAGGACTCTCATCATCCCCACAATCATAATCATTTTTGTCCCATAAGCGTTGAATTCCAGGCAACTGGAATACTAAAGGCTTGTTTCATCAATGCGATTGTGGCGACATTGGCTGCGATTCTCCCCTCCTATGGTTTTGAGTTCTCCACACCTGCTGAAGTCATTGCCGTTCTGTATGATTTCATATCCCCTGCGGCGTTCAAAACGTCCTTGCCATCGTTCAATCTGAGAGCCCCGCCGTTTATGTTATAGTTCTTGCAAGGTAAATTATTATAACCCAACACTATAACATAATATAAGATGAAAAATATATATTACTTGCCACTCCTCCTGTTGGCTGGAGTTTTCGCTTGTACGTCTGGTGTTCATACCGAACATGATGATCACGGCGACCACGATGGTCACGATCATGCAGTAAACTCTGATGTTGCCGAAGAGCACGATCATGGGGACGAGATAATTCTCGATCCCCACGTGGCTGATGAATTCGGCGTTAAAGTTGCTGAAGTCACTCCTGCCGATTTCAGTGAAGTAATCAAGGTGGCGGGAAGAATCCTCCCCTCCTCTTCAGGGGATGTCATTCTTTCCTCAAAATCAGCNGGAATTGTCACCATTAAAAAGAACCTGAATTTAGGATCGAAAGTGAACAGCGGCTCTGTTATCGCCACTCTCTCATCACGCGGCATGGTTGGCGGAGATGCTAACGAATCAGCCGCCGCTGAGCTTGAAATGGCGAAAAAGGAGCTTGACCGGCTGAAGCCGCTCTATGAGGAGCAGATTATACCGAAAAAAGATTATATTGCCGCCCAAAACGCTTATCAGCAGGCGTTGATCGCTTACTCAGGAAGCAAGTCGGGCAGTGCTGTTGTCTCCCCTTCGGCAGGAGTAGTTACCGATCTTTTTGTGAAATCGGGAGAATATGTTGATGCGGGACAGCCCATTGCCCGCGTGTCATCGTCCAAAAATCTTGTGCTGCGCGCGGATCTTCCTGAGAANTATATGGGCGAAAGCGCTGACATAACCTCGGCAAATATCCGCACGGCTTACATGGATTCATCCATTTCCCTTGCTGATCTTGACGGAAAGATGATTGCCGCCGTTCATGACACCTACCCCGTTTCTCCCGGATACGTGCCTGTCTATTTTGAATTCAACAACAACGGNGCGGTCACTCCCGGCAGCTCCTGCGAAGTATTTTTACTTGGGAAAGGTAGAAACAAGGTGATTCTCATTCCCGAAAGTTCCATCATTGAGCAGATGGGGCAAAAATACGCTTTTATCAAGATTGATGCCGAGGGATATAAAAAAATTCCGCTCAAACTCGGAACTTCNGATGGAATATACCGTGAAGTCATTTCCGGCATCAACCCGGGCGACAGNCTCGTGGTGGAAGGAGTCACNTTCATNAAACTTGCNGANTCCAAAAACATTGTTCCACAGGGACACACCCATAATCATTAATCCCGATGCTGAATAATATAATAAAAGGCGCTCTCGCCAATCGCGCGGCGATCCTGATTGCATTCGGACTGATGCTTATAGCCGGAGCGTCGGTCCTGATGCGGATGGAAGTGGATATTTTCCCTGATTTGAACGCCCCGACAGTAGTGGTTATGACCGAAGCTCCGGGACTATCGGCTGAAGAGGTTGAAAAAACGGTAACCCGTCCCATCGAAGCCGGGCTTAACGGCGCGGGAAGCATGCGTCGCGTGCGCTCGACATCCACTACCGGATTTTCAGTCGTGTGGGCTGAATTCAACTGGGGTACCGATATATACCGTGCCCGTCAGACGGTCGCCGAGAAACTAACCGAGCTGAGCGACAATCTCCCCTCAAATGTCGGCGCTCCCATCATCGGTCCGCAATCATCCATTCTTGGAGAGATGCTGATAATAGGGCTCACCGCCGATTCAACCGACATGATGCACTTGCGAACGATTGCCGACCGTGTGTTAGGTCCGCGTCTCCTCTCAATCGGAGGGGTTTCCCAAGTGTCAGTCCTCGGCGGCGAAGAGAAGGAATATCAGATTCAGGTGATTCCGTCAGCTCTGAAGAACTACAACGTCACTGCCGACGAACTCCTTGATGCGGTCGAGTCAATCAACAACAACGCCACTGGCGGTGTCATCAACCAATATGGCAACGAATATATTGTTAAAACCGATATAATGACATCATCGGTCGAGGAGCTCGGAATGTCAGTGATAAAAAGTTCTCCCGACGGGATTGTGCGGCTCAACGACGTTGCTGAAATAAAGGTTGCCGGTAAATTTCCTAACTTTGGCAGCGCGTCGCTCAACACACATCCCGCCGTGTTGCTGACGGTGACCAAACAGCCGGGTGTCGGAACAATACCGCTCACCGAAGCGATCGAACGGCAGATCGATGAATTGAAACCGTCGCTCCCTTCCGATGTTGCGATACACACCGACATTTTCCGTCAAAGTGATTTCATAAATAACTCTATCGGAAATCTCCAGATGTCATTAATTGAAGGGTCATTGTTTGTCATCGCAATCCTGTTCTTCTTTTTAATGAATATCCGCACTACTGCCATTTCGGTAGTAACCCTCCCGGTATCGGTTATCTTGACAATCATTATCCTCAACCTTTTAGGGCTCAACATCAACACCATGACTCTCGGCGGTATCGCCATAGCCATCGGTTCATTGGTCGATGATGCTGTCGTGGACGTGGAGAATGTCTACAAGCGGCTCAAGGAGAACAAAGGCAAAGCTCCGGTTGTCGATGTCGTGCTTGAAGCGTCGAAAGAGGTGCGCTACCCCATTTTCAATTCATCGCTCATAATCATCGCCAGTTTCCTCCCGCTCTTTTTCCTGTCGGGATTTGAAGGCAGNATGNTGGTGCCGCTCGGNNTNTCNTTCATCGTGGCNTTNATTGCGTCGACATTTGTAGCCCTCACCCTCACGCCTGTTTTGTGCAGCTATCTCCTTAAAAAANCGGGAACTGCCCTCNACGACANAGANCCAAAGACGGCGCTGGCGTTGAAGACAGCCTATNTCAAAGGGCTTGACTTCGTGATGAAGCGCAAGAAAGGCAGCATCATCGTGACATGCGCGCTGTTCCTCCTTGCCGCAGGTCTCTTCTTCACTCTCGGCAGAAGCTTCCTCCCNCCNTTCAATGAAGGCTCTTTCACGATCAACATNAGCGCNCTTCCNGGAATATCNTTGTCGGAAAGCGACAACATAGGNCGNGTNGCTGAAAAAGAGATTATGTCGGTTCCGGAGATAAAGACTGTGGCGCGTAAAACCGGTAGAGCCGAACTCGACGAGCACTCCCTTGGCACTAATGTTTCCGAAATCGAGGCTCCCTACATCCTTGACCGAGGACGTTCACGGAAAGAAGTGGAAAAAGAATTGCGCGGAAAGCTTTCAAAAATTCCTGGCGTGAATATTGAAATAGGACAACCGATTTCTCATCGCATTGATGCCATGCTTTCAGGCACTGAGGCTCAGATTTCAATCAAAGTGTTTGGCGAAGACATAAATCATCTTTATTCTTTAGGTAAAAAAATCTCGGAATCTATCCATGGAATTCCCGGAATAGTGGATGTCAACGTGGAGCAGCAGATGCAACGCCCGCAAATTGAGTTGCGTCCGCGACGCGAACTTATGTCGGCTTACGGGATAACCAACGCTCAACTTGCGCGATGCGTCAACATGGCTCTCGGCGGCATAAAAGTGTCGGAAGTTTATGAGGACGGAACTTCGCGCGACATCACCTTGCGCATTCACCCCGATGAAAGCGCCACTCTCGACGCGCTCGCCGATGTGACAATCGAAAGCAACCGGGGTTCAATCCCGTTGAGCTATGTCGCAGAATTTGTATCCACAACAGGACCCAACACGGTAAACCGTGAAAACAACTCGCGACGGCTTGTCGTGTCGGCTAATGTGTCGGGACGTGACTTGAAAGGCGCGGTCGATGAAATAAAGAGCGTGGTGAGAAGCGAAGTCCCTATGCCCGAAGGATATTATGTGACATACGGCGGACAGTTTGAAAACGAGGAAGCCGCTTCACGCACATTGTTGCTCACTTCGCTTATCGCGCTTGTGATTATCTTCCTGCTGTTGATGTCGGAGTTCAAAAACGTAACCGAATCCCTGATAGTGCTTGCCAACATGCCTTTCGCCATGATTGGCGGTGTCATCATTCTCCGTCTCACATCGGGCGAGCTGAATATCCCGGCTATTATAGGGTTCATTTCCTTGCTCGGCATATCGACCCGAAACGGCATGTTGCTTATTTCGCGCTACAATTCTTTGTTGAGCAAAGGGAAGTCGCTTGCCGAGAGCATTTATGAGGGCGCCAAGGACCGAGTGCTCCCCATCGTGATGACGGCGCTGACATCAGCGCTTGCCCTTATCCCGTTGGCTCTAAGAGGCGGAGAACCGGGCAACGAGATTCAGTCGCCTATGGCTATCGTGATTCTTGGCGGTCTATTGACATCAACTTTCCTAAATCTGTTCATCGTTCCCGCCGTGTTTTACATCGTTAAATCAAAAACGACTGCTAAATGAGAAAAAATGTAATAATCGCAGCTTTCTTCTTGACTCACGCTTTTTTATCTCACTCGCAATCATTCGATGCGCTTGTCGATAGTGTTATTAAGAACAACACCTCATTGAAAGCCGAAGATGCGAGGATAAGAAGCGAATTGCTCAACTCCAGGAGCGACAATATGCTTTCGGCTCCTGAAGCCGACTTTGAATACCAATGGGGGCGCAAAGCAGCCGGCGACAAGCTCAATGCCGGAATTTCGCAGGAGTTTGACTGGCCCGGCGCCTATAAGGCGCGTCGCGAAGCGATGAAAACCAAGTCAAGGGCATTGCAATTCCTAAGCCGGAGCAATGAGCTTGACAAGCGCCTTGAAATCAAGTTGCTCTATATTGACATCATCAATAATAAGAAGAATAGAGAGCTGCTTAAGGAGCGCATTGAAATAATGGGTCAGTTGATTGATAAATATTCCCGCGGAGTGAGCCTCGGACAGCTTGCCCTGCTCGATCTCAATAAGCTGAAAATCGAGAACCTGAGGCTTAAAAATTCCCTTACCGATTTTGAAACCGAATTTACCGCTTTAAAGCTGTCGCTTGAAAAGCTCAATGGAGGAAAATCATGTGACGCTATCATTGAATGCCTGAATGAGTATCCTGACGATGTAGTGCTTCCATTGAGTGAATATGACCGTCTGCTCGCCGAGTCTGATCCGATGGCGATGTATGGCGATGCAGCTGCGGAATCTCAATTGCAGGAAGTAAAAGCCGAGAANATGATGNGACTGCCCGGNTTTTCAGTAGGATACCGTTATAGTCTGGANGANGGAGAGGTGTTCAACGGATTCGCTTTAGGCATAAAACTNCCCTCCTACTCGTCGTCGGCAAAAATTAAGGCGGCTGANGCNTTGAGCGAATCGCTTTCCTACGAGAATGAGAGTATCGGAGCGGAACGCCGAGCCGACATGATTGCAAACAGGGAGAAAGCGATCGATCTTCTGCAAAAATACTCGGAATACAAAGCGTTGATGAAGAATGACAACAGCGTGGCTCAGTTGAAAAAGTCGCTTGACGGCGGTGAGATTTCAATTATCGACTACCTCGCCGAAATGGATTTCTTCCTGGAGGCAACCCAAGAGATGCTGAAGCTCGAATATGATTACATGGTGGCATTGACAAATCTTAATAAGTACCGCCTGCTTCGTTAAAAAGGGTTATATTATAGCTATTCTTTCCTCCCACCCCCAAACTTTCTAAGATTGGGGGTGTTTTATTTTCAAACTACGATACAAAAACACAAATAAAAATAACACACACTATGGAAATCAACATCTTCTCACAACCTGAGCTGCCTTATGCTCCTGACGCTCTCGCACCTGCGATAAGTGAAGAAACAATCTCTTATCACTGGGGGAAGCATGAAAAAACCTATATAGACAATCTTAACAAACTTGTCAGAAACACTCCATGGGAAGATATGCCCTTGGAAGAGATAGTCAGAAAAGCCGACGGGGCGTTGTTTAACAATGCGTCGCAGGCGTGGAACCATATTTTCTACTTCTTCTCGTTCAGTCCTGCCGGAGGCGGTGAGCCTAAAGGCGAGCTTGCCGAGGCGATAAAGAGAGATTTCGGCTCTTTCGAGGAATTCAAAAAGCTTTTTGTTGAAGCCGGAACCACCCTGTTTGGATCGGGCTGGGCGTGGCTTTCAAAGGACAAGCACGGAAAGCTTTTCATAACCCAAGGTCCTAATGCGTCCAATCCCATCAAGGACGGCTTGACCCCTATACTTACTTTCGACGTGTGGGAACATGCCTATTACCTTGATTACCAGAACCGACGCGCCGATGCGCTTAACAAACTGTGGGATATCGTGGACTGGGAAATAGTAAGTGGACGATATACAGCTAAATAATGTAATCATACTTTTTCTCTTACAGCGTAAATTTACGTTGTAAAAAACTATAGCACTTTTAAGCATAATGTGATGAATGGAGGGCGGAGTACTCGTGAGAGCGTTCCGTCTTTTTTTGTCGCTACCCGCAGGTGGCTTCATGTTAAAATTTATTCATTAGAAATAAATTAGCTTTCTTCAATCGGCGCGAGATAGGAACTTGCGCGAGAATTTCGTATCTTTGTAAGCTAAACCTATTTTGAACGATGAGCAAGAAAATCCTGTCGATATTATCAGTCTCTTTTGCCGCTTCTTCACTGACCGGCGCCGCTGCCTCGCTGCCTATTGAATTTACCGGCATCGAGCATAAAGCTATTGAGGTGACTCCCGAAGCGAGTACCGGACTGAACGCAATATATGTGCTCGACAGCACGGTGGGAGCGTCGTTTCAATTCACGGCGCAGCAGGGTGCCGCAGTATCGACATTCTCCAATCTCGGAGCCGCTTATGCCGAGGAGATAACACCCGTAAAAAGCGGAGACTTGTATACCGTGGAGCATATCGAGCCTAATCGCGGATATGTCATCACTTCGGGACAGACAAGCTCCTACATCTGGATTGTGGACTATTCCGATTTCGCTCCTGAAATAAACGCTGTCAACATATCGCCTGAATCAGATTGCTCTACAGTCGTTCTTGATATCTCAGGCAATGCCGGCTCCATTCCCTATTATTCCATAAACGGGCGCAAAATGGAACTGGACCGCAAGATCGAGATTGAATATAATACGCTGGAATATTCGGCGGAATCGGGGGCGTTCATCGAGAAACATGAGCTTAAGACGATGGAACATCTCGGTGAGCGCGTCTATATCGACGCTCCGTTATGCAACACCGAGTTCACTCTGTCATGCGATCGCTTCCTTAAGGAATGGGGACTCCCCGAAGTGACATGCGCGTCGCCCTACTACACTGCCGTGGCTGTCGACGCTTACACTTCAGCCGAACAGCTGTCGGAAGCCGCCGATAACGAACAGGGCGGTGACGGAGAGGGATTTGGCGGGTCGGCTCCCTGCGAAATCACATTTCGGGCGGCAGTGAGCGACGCAGCTATTTTCCGCGAATGGCAGTTGTCGAAGGACAATGAATTCAACGACATCTTCTATCGCGAGAGCAATCTTGACTTCACTTATACATTTCAAGAGGAAGGAACAGTCTATGTCCGCTTCACGGCGAGTAACGATGCCGCGACATGCGACTATTACAGCGCTCCCTACGAAGTGTCGATAGGCTCCTCGGTTCTGGTTTGTCCCAACGCTTTCTCTCCGGGTTCGAGCGAGGGCATCAACGACGTGTGGAAAGTGAGCTTCAAGTCCATAGTGAGTTTCGAGTGCCACATATTCAACCGCTGGGGAATATGCGTGGCTCATTTCACGCATCCCGCCGACGGCTGGGACGGCAAATACAAGGGCAAACTTGCTCCTGCCGGAGTGTATTATTATGTCATTAAAGCGAAAGGCGCCGATGGCAAGCGCTACAATCTTAAAGGCGATATCAATATCATAAGTCATAGAAAAAGACAAGGAATCGTTTCCGATAACCAATAAANAACTGAATCAAAAATGAATTACAACATATCACACCTATATGCCGCCATAACCATATTTGGCGCGATGTCTTTATTTCCCGCTCATGTCGACGCTCAATCAGCNGCAANCCANAAGGCGANGCCAGTTTTCTCGGAGGTTCTGAGCCCGGAAATACCTCACNCGGTGACATTTGCCGGGCAAAAAATAAATCTTGACCGCGTAGACATGTATGAGCGTCTCGACCGTGAACTAACCTCGATGGCTTACACTCACGGCAACACTCAGCTCGTGCTCAAGCGCGCCAACAAGTATTTCCCTGAAATCATCCCTCTTCTTAAGAAGAACGGTATTCACGAGGATTTGATCTATCTCGCCTGCATCGAGAGCTACCTGAATCCGAGAGCGGTGTCGGGCGCGGGCGCGGGAGGAATGTGGCAGTTCATGAAAACGACCGCGCAGCAGTACGGACTGGAGGTGAACCAGTATGTGGACGAGCGTTTCAATATTGAAAAAGCCACTGAAGCGGCATGCAAATATTTGNGGAAGGCATACGAGAAATATGGCAACTGGGAATCGGTAGCCGCTTCATATAACGCCGGCATGGCGCGCGTCAGCAAGGAGCTGGAGGCTCAAAACCAAACTACCGCTTATAACCTTTTCCTAAACGATGAAACTTCAAGATACATCTACAGGATGATCGCGATGAAGCTCATCATGGAGAACCCGAAAAAATATGGCTACTTCCTTACCGACGATCAGCTCTATCAGCCTGTGCGCACAAAGACCGTGACTGTCGACTATGCCGTGACCGACTGGGCTGAATGGGCTTCGAAGCATGGAATCAGCTACATGCAGCTCAGAGACTTCAATCCCTGGATAAGGGACAAGTCGCTCCCCAATAAAACCGGGAAAGCCTACAAGGTGAAAATTCCCGAGCTGAAAGACCTTAAACGCTCTTCTCAGCAGCACAAAACTTACAACTCTAACTGGACCGTAGATTAATCACAATGGATAAAAATCAAGAAATGCTCTCGGTCATAGGAGCGAGAGTACACAATCTTAAAAACATTGACGTTGAAATACCACACAATAAACTTACGGTAATAACCGGACTTAGCGGAAGCGGGAAATCGTCACTCGCATTCGACACCATATTTGCGGAGGGTCAGAGACGTTATATCGAGACCTTCTCGGCTTACGCGCGCAATATGCTCGGCACCCTCGAGCGCCCCGATGTCGACAAGATATCAGGATTGAGCCCGGTTATCGCCATTGAACAGAAGACCATAAACAAGAACCCGAGGAGCACGATAGGCACCACGACTGAGATTTACGACTATCTGCGCCTGTTGTATGCCCGCATAGGCGAAGCGCGAAGCTACGTATCGGGCGCTCCGATGGTGAAATATACAGCCGAGAAAATCGTTTCGATGATTCTCGACAAATATGCCGACAGGAAGATCTACATTCTTTCTCCCTTGGTGAAAAACCGAAAAGGACACTATAAGGAGCTATTCGAGCAGCTGAGAAAGAAGGGGTATCTCACGGTGAGAGTGGACGGGGAATTGCGCGAAATCACTTTCGGCATGAAACTTGACCGCTATAAAAACCACTCTATCGAACTGGTCATCGACAAACTGAAAGTCAACCAGAAGGACTCGCAACGGCTTAAAGACTCGGTGGAGAAGGCTCTTCAGCAGGGTGGCAAGCAAATGATGATTTATGACCTTGAAGACGAGTCGCCGGGTTATTACAGCCAGTTGCTCATGGACCCGGTGAGCGGTATTTCCTACCGCGAGCCGGCGCCTCACAACTTTTCATTCAACTCCCCTCAAGGAGCGTGTGAAATTTGCAAGGGGCTTGGCTATGTGAATCTTATCGACAGGGCTAAGCTGATTCCGAATGAAAATCTTTCTATTCACGAAGGGGGCATAGTGGCTTTAGGGTCTTACAAGAACACGATGATTTTTTGGCAAATCGATGCGATATGCCAAAAATATGGCTACACGCTCAAGACCCCTATCAAGGATTTGCCCGACGAGGTGATAAACGACATAATGAACGGCACCAATGAACGGCTTCCGCTGAAAACAGAGTCTCAGAACACTTTTTCATTTTTCCAGACCTACGAAGGGCTGGTGAAATATCTTGAGGCTCAGCAGAGCGACGACGCCCCATCGAGCATACAGAAATGGAGCGGGCAATTTTACTCGCGCACCGTGTGTCCCGAGTGCGGAGGTCAGCGGCTGAACAAGGAGGGACTGCATTTCTTTATCAACGACAAGAATATCGCAGAGCTTGCAGCGATGGATATCTCTTCGCTTTATGAATGGATTAAAGAGGTCGACAAGCATTTGAGCGCGCAGCAGCTTTTAATAGGCAAGGAGATACTGAAGGAGATTTTGACACGACTTAAATTCTTGGTCGACGTGGGGCTCGAATACCTTTCGCTCAACCGTGCGTCGGCGACTTTATCGGGCGGAGAAAGCCAGCGTATAAGGCTTGCGACGCAATTAGGGTCGGAGCTTGTGAATGTCATGTATATTCTTGACGAGCCGAGCATAGGGCTTCATCAGCGCGATAACAAGAGGCTTATAAATTCATTGAAGAATCTTCGCGACGCATTCAATTCAATAATCGTGGTGGAGCATGACAAGGAGATCATGCTCGAAGCCGATTATGTGATCGATATAGGTCCTAAAGCAGGGCGTAAAGGGGGCAACGTAGTGTTTGCCGGAACGCCCGAGGAGATGTTGAAAACCGACACCCTGACCGCTGAATATCTCAATGGGAAAAAAGAGATAAAGACCCCCGAGGTTTACCGTCAAGGAAACGGAAAATCATTGGAGCTGACGGGCTGCACAGGGCATAANCTGAAGGATGTNACNCTGAGTCTTCCGTTGGGNAAACTTGTGTGTGTAGCCGGTGTTTCGGGAAGCGGGAAATCGAGTCTTATAAGCGGCACGTTGCAGCCCGTTTTAAGCAAACACTTCTACCGTTCGCTTCAAGATCCGCTGCCTTACAAAGAGATTAAAGGACTTGAAAATATCGATAAGGTGGTGACTGTCGACCAGTCGCCGCTTGGAAAATCGCCGAGGTCCAATCCTGCCACTTACACGGGGGTATTTACCGATATCCGTAATCTGTTCGTGAATCTTCCCGAAGCTAAGATAAGAGGTTATAAACCCGGGCGATTCTCCTTCAANATAGCCGGAGGACGCTGCGAAGCGTGCAATGGAAACGGATATAAGGTGGTTGAAATGAACTTCCTCCCTGATGTGCTCGTGCCTTGCGAGACTTGCGGCGGCAAGAGATATAACCGAGAGACTCTTGAAGTGAGGTTCAAAGGGAAATCGATCGCCGATGTGCTCGACATGACGATAAACCAGGCTGTGGAGTTTTTTGCGGGCATCCCGAATATCCTGAAGAAGATCAAGGTGCTCCAGGATATTGGGCTGGGGTATATCAAGCTGGGACAGCCGTCAAGCACGTTGTCGGGCGGCGAAAACCAGCGTGTGAAGCTTGCGACGGAACTGGCAAAGCGTGATACCGGAAACACTCTGTTCATTCTTGACGAACCGACCACAGGGTTGCATTTCGAGGATATAAACGTGTTGATGGATGTGCTGAACAAGCTTGTGGACCGCGGGAACACNGTTCTTGTTATTGAGCATAATCTNGATGTGCTTAAATGNGCCGACCATATTATAGATATGGGTCCCGAAGGGGGGAGCAAGGGCGGTCAGATAATCGCTACGGGAACTCCGCGGGAGATCATGAGAGGCAATTCTCCTACCGCCAAGTATCTTTTAGAGGAGATTGAACATCAGAAATGATGTTATGATGGCTTAGACGATTCNCCCCGGGTAAAGGCGTTTTTCGCTTTTACCCGGGGTTTCGCATATTCGTAGATTGGGAATATAGACTAACCGTATAGTATTTACGGACATTTTTCTGACCATGCAAATTTAGGGGGCACTCTTTGCAGAGTGCGGCATGGGGATGGGGTGATTCCCGGCACACCTCACTTCGCTCGTAGTGCCGGGTTATTCATAGGTGTAAGCCTTTCAGGCTTGCGGATAAGTTTGTGGGATGTTTTGAAATATGGCAAGGAAAATATGCTTTATAACATGCGAAATAATTTTGTTTTATGGGATATTTGGTTACTATAGTTAAAAAGAATAAAAAACGTGTTACTATACGGTTAAAAATTTGCGCCGAAATAAATCTTTTTTTTACCTTTGGGTGTTCTTAATATAAAGAGCAAATCTCCCGAGAGAGGGAGGTAAGAAACGGAAAATATTTGCATTAGTTAATAATTTGACAATTCAATCCTGAAAATTGGATAAAGAAATTCACGGAACGATACAAAACGTCAGATTATAACCTCGGAGAATTGCGTTAGGCAAATCGGAATTAGGCTGATTAAATTAGCAAAATTCAGGAAATTCTACTCCTAATTAGCGATTCTCAAAATGAAATAAACTGCTTAAATAATATAAACAAAAGCGGTAACTAATTAAAACTCATAGAAAGTAGGGGTAAAAATTAAGGTAAGACTTAAACATAATCGTCGCCCGGTCGCATATTTGCGGTCGGGCGTTTTTATTATCTTTATATTGCACTGATAATCATATATAATACAGTAAATANCTAAAGAGATACTNGAATTATATCTGTTGGGTTGCGNATGCAAATGCAAATTGCAAATAACNCTGATTTGAAATGCAAATTCAATAATTGCAAAATTAAATTTGCAATTTACNAATTAATTAGTTACATTTGCACATTCTTAATTACAAAACAAAACAGCATCATGGACATTCCATCTCGCATCAAATTATTCTTGGATTCAACCGGAATTCAAAATTCACAGTTTGCCGATACGTGTGGAATCCCCCGCCCCTCANTATCTCAGCTTCTTAACGGGNGAAACAAGAAGGTGAGCGACGAGGTGATCAGTAAAATCCATGACGCTTATCCAAATCTTTCCGTGCTGTGGTTGCTTTTTGGCGAGGGGGATATGCTGAACGGCGGAAATATTGAAACCTCAGAGCGTCAAAATGAGGACTTGTCCCCTATTTCTTTGTTTGAAGATATTGATTTTAAGGATGTTGATTCGGACGATCCGGAATTTTCATCTTCACAGAAACGGGATGCAAATAGAAATTCAAGGGAGAAGGAGCCGGTTTCGACCTATCAGAGCGAAGAAATTCCGATTCAACGGGTGTCTCCCCCGACTCCGACATCTCAAACGCCCAATATCTCGATAAAAGCGGACAACACGAAGCGCGTGACATCGATAATGGTGTTTTATTCGGACAACAGTTTTGAAACTTTCATTCCACAGAATAGAAAATCTATTTAATATTCGTAACTTTGCGGATAGATTAACACAATTCTTGTATCCACAATTTTATGACACCTAAAAAATATATTATGGATTTTGAGGTGGTGAAGAATGACCGTCTTCATGACCTCTATACCCTGCTTATATTAAAGCCTGTCGAAAAGGAGTTGCCCGAGATTAATCCGGGACAATTCGTTCAGGTGGCGGTTGACAACAGTAAGACGACGTTTCTTCGCCGCCCTATTTCCGTGAATTACGTAGACAGAGCTAATAATCATCTGTGGCTCCTTGTGAGAAAAGCCGGCGACGGCACCGCCGCTCTGATGGAGAAGAGCCGCGGAGAGATTGTGAATCTCATTCTTCCGCTTGGCAACACTTTCACGATGCCGCAGAAAGGCTCACGCGTGCTGCTGACCGGCGGAGGTGTTGGCGTGGCTCCCATGCTTTACTGGGGAGCCAAATTGAAAGAAGCCGGAATTGATGTTGAATTTCTTCTCGGCGCCCGCTCGGCAAAGGACGTGCTGGAGCTTCCGGAATTTGAAGCCGTAGGAAAGGTGCATGTTTCGACCGAGGACGGCTCGCTTGGAGAATGCGGACTTGTCACGACCAACAGCGCGCTGTCGGAGAAATGGGATATGATTTATTGCTGCGGTCCCGCCCCGATGATGAAGGCTGTGGCTAAAGTCGCCGCTTCCATAGGCGCCGATTGCGAGGTTTCGCTTGAGAATATGATGGCGTGCGGACTTGGCGCTTGCCTGTGCTGCGTTGAGAAGACGGTAAAGGGCAACGTGTGTGTTTGTACCGAAGGTCCCATTTTTAATATAAATCAATTGACATGGCAAATCTGAATGTTACAATAGGTGGATTGACTCTGAAGAATCCGGTTCTTACGGCATCGGGCACTTTCGGTTACGGAGAGGAGTTTTCAGATTTTATTGATTTGAACCGTCTGGGCGGGTTCGTAATAAAGGGGACCACCCTGGAGCACCGCGAGGGGAATCCTTATCCGCGCATGGTGGAAACCCCGTCGGGAATGCTTAACGCCGTGGGGTTGCAGAACAAGGGCGTGGACTACTTTATAGAGCATATATATCCTCGAATCAAGGACACGGATTCACATATAATAGTAAATGTGTCGGGAGCGTCGATCGACGATTATGTGAAGGTGTGCGAGAAGCTGAACGACCTTGACAAGATAAACGCTATCGAGGTGAACATATCTTGCCCTAACGTGAAGCAGGGCGGGATGGCGTTCGGAACGACCTGCGACGGGGCGGCACAGGTGACAGAAGCCGTCAGAAAGGCTTACGGAAAGACTGTGATCGTCAAACTGTCGCCCAACGTGACTTCAATCGCCGATATCGCAAAGGCGGTGGAAGGCGCGGGAGCCGACTCGGTTTCGCTTATAAACACCATGCTCGGAATGGCGATCGACGTTGAACGCCGCCGCCCCTACTTGTCGACCATCACGGGAGGGCTCTCAGGACCCGCCGTGCGCCCTGTAGCCGTCAGGATGGTGTGGCAGGTGGCTCATGCGGTGAAAATCCCCGTGATAGGGCTTGGAGGCATCATGAACGGCAGGGATGCGATGGAGTTTATAATGGCGGGCGCGAGAGCGGTGGAGATCGGCACAGCCAATTTTATAGATCCCGCCGTAACAATAAAAGTCATCGAATATCTCGATGACTTCTGTAACCGGCACGGAGTTGCCGATATCAATGAATTGGTAGGGATTATTTAGACAGATATTTTTCAACAAGCATTTGGTACTCGTCGGTCTTTTTAAGGTCGACGAGCCATTTATTTATGCTGTCGGCAAGAGCGGGGTTGGTCTTGCTCGTGATCCATGATTGGAATTGGGTGAAGGAGATGTCGGTATTGATGTCGACATCGGGATATTCCTGGACGAGCTCGCGAGCCACGCGCTCGTTGACCACGGCATTGTTTATCTCTCCAAGGGCGGTCATGATGAAGAGCTGCTCGGCTCCATATTCATTTTCGTGCCTGACGTGGATGTCGCTGCCTATTTCCTTGGCAAGATTGTTTATGCGGTTTTCGATCGACGAGCCGCCGACTATCCAGAGGGTGTCATCGGCAAGGTCGAGCTGTGATTTTATCTTGACGTTTCCATTGGCATCTTTGCGTTGCACGAGGACCTGCTTGTCGAGAAGCACGGGTTCGAGCAGGTTGTATTGTTCTTTCAGTTCAGTGGTGGCGGGAATATCGGCAACAAGCAGGTCGTAGTCGCCGGCTGCGAGCTTTTCCAGCGGGCTGGAAACGGCAGTGACGGGATGATACTTGAAAACGATGTTGTGGTCGCGCGCCAATAAACGAAGCAGGTCGTAATTATAGCCTCCCAAAGTGTCATCATATTGGTAGAACGACAGCGGAGCATACTCTATCGCCACATCGACAGTGTCGCCCCCCGATTGCGCGTCGGTATCGACTGAGGAGCCTCGCGCGCAGTTTCCAAGTGTGTACATGAGCGTAAGAGCGGCGGCGAGTCCGCCAAGCATCGGTAACGCATTTTTCTTTCGCGGCAATTCCTGTGCCATATTATTTTCGGATTTAGTTAGCAAAATCAATTGAGAGCCCTATCTGGAACCTGCGGGGGTTGATGGGATAGTGGGGCATCGAGAAGTAGTTGTCGCCTGTCAGCCCTTGGTTGACGTGGCTGAAGAGGACGTAGAAGCGGGTCTTGCTGAGCTTCATGTTGGCGTAGGCGTTCATGACGGGATAGTTTCCACAAAGGATGTCGCACTGGTTGTAGAACGTCATTGTGGCGGGNTGANAGNCGACCGACTTGTAGCGAGTGAAGTAGTTNCAGTCGAGNCCGAACTGGACATCAAGGACCNTAGNCNCCNTGAAGGAGACGTNCATGTTGGTGTAGACTGAAAGTTTTGGCAGCGGGAGCGACACTTCGTCGGAGGAAACCTGATAAGTCAAGCGGTTTTCCCAATTGAAAGCACGGAATCGAAGGTCCTGCTTGAGAGTGGCGCTGAACACTTGGACGCTTCCTCCGTTTTGCGCGGGGAGCGACTCGGGATTGAAGTATATGAGATTCTGGATGTTTTCAGCTCCTACGTTGACTGAGGTCCAGGTGTGGGGAATGTTGAGGATGCCGCCGAAACGGAATGATCTTGTTTTGCCGAATTTATTATTCCAGAAGAAGTGATTGGATACGTATTGCTGCAAGAAATAGGGCGCTTCTTCGTTTTTGAAGTGACCGTAGCCGGTTAAGCCAACTGAATCGCCGAGGAGCTTGAAGCGGGTTGAGATGTGCCCGCGAATGTCCATGTCGCCGACGACCGAACCGATAAGCCCGAATTTTGCCGTCGCGCCATAGGTGAAGAGCTGTCCGAGATTTTTGGATAGTTCGCCGCCAACCCATACGAGATTTTCGGTTTTCTTTGACGGAATGTTGTCGAATGGACGGGGTGTGAGTCCTGCGGGGATGACCGGGAGGCGGTCGAGAGTGTCGGCAGCCTGCTTGTAGTTCCTGATCTCATGGGTGGCGAAAGCGCTGAGCCCGAATTTGGCGAACCGGTTGAATTCTTCAAGAAGGGTGACTCCGAGAGTGTTGGAGAGCGACCAGTAGCTTGTGCGGTCGTCAGTTTCCTCGAGATTCAAGTAGGTATTTTTCCAGAAGTCGTTGTCTTGTTTCGTGTCCTTGAAGATGTGTTTATCGGTCTGATAGTTGAGAATCCAGTGGAAACTTGAGACGGGAACGAAGGTGCTGACGGTGGTGGTGTCGTCAATCTCCTCCTCTTTCCAGAATCCTACTTTGTAGGCATTGGTTATGTAGAACTCGCTTCCAACAATCTTGGAATGCGCCCCGGTTAGATTAGTGGGGATGGCTTTGGGCTCTATGGAGGTTTGTCCGCCCTGGAGCTGCGCCGGGTCGGTGATGTAGAGGTCGTTGGTTATACCGCCGTTGTTTTTCCCCAGAGTGTTCCAGTGGTTGTAGAACGCCTGCATTTCATAACGGTCTCCCATGTAGGAGCCTGACAGCCCCCAGTTGAGGGCTTTGGTCGCCTGATAGTCGTAGCACCCCTTGGAATAGAGGTAGTCGACGAACGCGCCTATCTGAGCCATCTTGTTGATGTTTCCTGAAAAAGTGGCTTCAAGGCGGTCCTGTGAATTCAGCTTTCCTCCGCTTGTGTTGTAGGACAGGAGGGTGACGGGAATGCGAGAGTTGAAGTATCTTACTTTGTTGAACGCGGGGAGCCACGTCGATAATGCGTCTTTGAAAAAGAATTGGCTCATGGGGCGGCGCTCGAAGAAGATGAGCGTTTCGCCGGGACCGCCGAAATTTCCGGTGGTGGCGAAAGCGGGCTCTACGCTTGCCGGGACGGAGCGTTGTCCGTAGTTGACGGGCAGAGTGTCGACTTCAACGAACTCTCTCGCTCCGAATGGAGGTGTGAGCTTCCATGAATAGATGACTTGCTGGATCTCGTCGGCTTTTTGGTTCTGAGCCGCCAAGTCGCATGCAACGAGAGCGCATAAACTTCCTAAAATAGCGATTTTTTTCATCACCGCAAAGATAGCAATTATATTGCAAAAAAGGGAAATGCCCGGTTATTAATTAAGGCATCTCCCCTATTTTGTCGATGTTATTTTCAGAGATCAATCTTCGAGATAATAGACTATCGTTGAGACGACTCTTACTTTTTTTATGTAGGGAGTGCTTGAGTCGCTGTCGTCGATTGAAAATTGTCCTTGAGAGGCTGTTTTGATTTTTCCAACGCGGCTCTCGCTGTCGGCGGCAAATTGATCGGCTGCCGCGCGGGCGTTGCGAGTGGCTTCGGCAATCATTTCAGGCTTGATGGTATTGAGCCCGGTGAACTGGTAATTGATGTAGGAATTGGAAAACGCTACACCCTCTTTGAGAAGCTCGGACTGGCGGTTGAGCAACTCCCTCACTTTGTCGACCTGGCGGGTAGTGACGGTGACGGTGCAGTTTATTGAGTAATTGAAATTGAAAGAGTCGGAACGGTAGCGGTTGGAGGTAGCGTCGTAGGTGTCGGGCGGATTTACTGATATTTCGTCGGAATTTATGCCGTTGGAAGTGAGGAATTTCACGATGATGTCGTTGTTCTTGCTCACCTGGTCATAAATGTTCTGAAGGTTATTCCCGGCAAGGCTGTAGGTGATAGGCCAGGTGACCAGATCGGCTTTGACTTCCCTCTCGGCGAGTCCTCTCACGGTCACGATCCTGTCGCGATAGGCGATATTGTCGATGCCGGTTTTTATGCAGATTCCTAAAATCACGATTCCGAGCGCGATGAGAAGCGCCGGGATGATGTTGCTTATATTTTTCATTTTCTACTTTATTTTTAGAGCGGGCGGAGCTCGCCGGTGATTGTGTCGATAACATATCCCCGCACTACGACATCGGCAGGGATGAGCGGGTGTTTCGCAATGAGGTCGACGGTTTCGTTGATTGCTTCGTCGGTGTCCTCAAATCCGTGGAGCCAGCTTTTCAGGTCGATTCCGCAGTGCATCATAAGCGAGATGTGTTCTTCGGAGATGCCGCGTTCTCGCATGAGGTGGAGCATTTCGTCGGCATCCATTCCTTGCACACCGCATCCGGTGTGGCCTATGACCATTATCTCTTCCACTCCCAGTTCGTNNACGGNGNCAAGNAGGCTGCGCACGGTCGAATCAAAGGGATTGGTGATGACTCCACCTGCATTTTTGATGATCTTAACGTCGCCGTTTTTATAGCCTAAAGCGGCAGGCAACAATTCGACCAGGCGGGTGTCCATGCAGGTCACTATAGCGATTTTCTTATCGGGGTATTTGCTTGTGATGAAGCGTTCGTAGCCCTTGCTTTCCACGAATTGCTTGTTGTGTTTTAATATTTCCTCAATCATTGCGTCAAAATATTTATTCGCAAAAATATGAAACCCGTGATTAATAAACAAATTTTTTTGNTGTGGCAGTAATTTGTGCGGNCGGTGGGGTTATTTNTANTATCTTTGCATAAACANAGAANCNNCTANNACAAACAAATTGCTAATGAAAAGNTATNTGCTATCATTTTTGGCGGCATTCCTCTGTGTTGCAGGGTATGCCGAAAATTACCCTTACCGGAGCGATGTGCTTTGGGTGACAGTGCCTGACCATGCCGACTGGCTTTATAAAACAGGCGAAAACCCCACGATTGAGGTGCAGTTGTATAAATACGGAGTGCCGGTCGACGGCGTGACGCTCAATTATGAACTTGGTGGCGATATGATGCCTGCCGATTCTAAGGGGTCGACCACGCTGAAGAATGGCAAGGCGAGCATCAAGACCGGAACAATGAAAACTCCGGGATTCAGGGACTGCCGCCTTTCGGCAGTTGTTGACGGCACGACTTATACTCATCACGTGAAGGTCGGATTCTCGCCCGAGAAAATCGAGCCCTATACAAAGATGCCTGCCGATTTTGACGCTTTCTGGCAAAAGAANAAGGAGGAGCTCAGCAAAGTACCGTTGCAATATACCATCACTCCGGCTCCGCAGTATTCTACCGATAAGATGGACTGCTATCTCGTGAAGCTGACAGTCAGCAAGCAGGGACAAGCTATTTACGGGTATTTGTCCATGCCGAAGAATGCCAAGCCAGGCTCATGCCCCATTGTGCTTTGTCCTCCCGGCGCCGGCATAAAGACTATCAAGGAGCCNCTNCGNCACAAGTATTACGGAGAAAACGGCTGTCTTCGTTTTGAAATGGAGATTCATGGATTGAATCCTGAAATGACCGACGANCAGTTTNGCGAAATCAGCAGGGCGTTTGGNGGCAGNGAGAACGGNTATCTCCAGAACAGCCTTGACAATAAAGACAATTACTATATGAAACGCGTTTACATGGCTTGTGTGCGCGCAATTGATTTTCTAACATCGCTTCCTGAATGGGACGGCAAGAATGTGGCGGTTCAGGGCGGCAGCCAGGGCGGCGCGCTTGCGATTGTCACAACAGGACTTGACCCNAGGGTTACACTATGTGTCGCCAACCATCCCGCTCTGAGCGACATGNCTGGATATAAGGCCGGACGCGCCGGCGGATATCCTCATTTCTTTAATACGCCCGGGATGGACACTCCCGAAAAGCTTGAGACGATGGCATATTATGACGTGGTGAATTTCGCCCGCAATCTTAAGGTGCCCGTTTATATCACATGGGGGTATAACGACAACACCTGTCCCCCGACGACAAGCTATGCAGTGTATAATGTGATCACTTCTCCGAAAGAGGCTTTGATCACGCCAATTAATGAGCACTGGACATCTGACGCNACTGAGCGCGGTCAGCTCGACTGGATTTTGAACCACATTGAGAAATAGAATAGACACTATTATGGCATAACAGCCCGCCGAAAAAAAAATCGGCGGGCTGTTTTTTTCTGACTCCCGTAGATTTAGGGGGCACTCTTTACAGAGTGCGGCACGGGGTTATCCATAGGGGTAAGCCTTTCAGGCTTGCCAACCGAGAATATCTACCGACTTCCTTTCGGGCTTGCTGCCGTGAATGGCTGCTGAGTTCCTTTCACTGACCGGACATGTCTACTGATCCCTCTGCCCTTGGGTGGCTGGCTGAGACTCGGCGGCGAGAGGGTTGTGCGGGGGATAAAAAAAGAGGCTTCTTAACGAAGCCTCTTGCCATTTTTGTCGGGGTGACTAGACTCGAACTAGCGACCTCACGCCCCCCAGACGCGTACTCTAACCAACTGAGCTACACCCCGATTTCTGAAAAGCGATGCAAAGTTATGCATCTTTTGCGATATCTCCAAATGTTCGGAGGAAAAATATTTANAGTTTACAAATTTTAACAATAGCNATTATTGTAAATGTTTGATTATTGGAGGTTTGATTTTATTGGAATTTTTTTGTGCCGGAATCGATGTAATGCGATTAAGATAGAGAGCGGGTGGATGGCGACCCCGTATTTTAGCATATATTAACATAGTCTTTGAACTGAAGACTTTAATTAACCGACCGTAATGGACGTTTCCATTGGTGTTAACGGTGCTGAAACGACCATCATTTTTGATTTTTTTTTTTGGTATTATTGGATTTATACTTAAATTTGCCAAATAAAACAATAGAGTCTGAAACCTGAAAATATCCAAATATATTCCTAATAAATAGATTACACTAACTATGAGTAAAGAAAAAAAATTCTTGACCTGTGATGGTAATCAGGCTGCTGCCCATGTGAGCTATATGTTCTCGGAGGTAGCTGCAATCTACCCTATCACTCCTTCTTCGACAATGGCTGAATATGTCGATGAATGGGCTGCCGCAGGACGTAAAAACATCTTTGGCGAAACTGTTCTTGTACAGGAAATGCAGTCGGAAGGTGGCGCTGCCGGTGCCGTACACGGCTCACTCCAGGCTGGAGCGTTGACCACAACCTACACAGCTTCACAGGGACTTTTGCTGATGATCCCCAATATGTATAAGATCGCAGGCGAGTTGCTCCCTTGCGTGTTCCACGTATCGGCTCGTACACTTGCATCTCACGCTCTTAGCATCTTCGGCGACCATCAGGACGTAATGTCGGTTCGCCAGACAGGTTTCGCTATGCTTGCAGAAGGCTCGGTACAGGAGGTTATGGATCTCGCAGGTGTCGCTCATCTTTCAACTATCAAATCACGCGTTCCTTTCGTTAACTTCTTCGACGGATTCCGCACATCACACGAAATCCAGAAGATCGAGATGCTCGAAAATGACGATCTCGCTCCCCTTGTTGACCGCGAGGCGCTCGCTGATTTCCGCAACCGCGCNTTGAGCCCCTCAAATCCCGTGGCACGCGGTATGGCAGAAAACCCCGACGTATTCTTCCAGCATCGTGAAGCTTGCAACAAATATTATGAAGCCGTTCCTGAAATCGTTGAAGATTACATGAACAAGATTTCAGAAATCACCGGCAGAAAATATGGTTTGTTCAACTATTACGGAGCACCCGACGCTGAACGCGTGATCATCGCTATGGGTTCAGTTACCCAGGCTGCTCAGGAAGCAATCGACTATCTCGTTGAAAAAGGCGAAAAAGTTGGTTTGGTTTCTGTTCACTTGTATCGTCCGTTCTCAGCAAAGCACTTCCTTGCAGCTGTTCCCAAGACAGCGAAGCGCATCGCTGTGCTTGACCGCACTAAAGAACCCGGAGCGAAGGGCGAGCCTCTTTATCTTGATGTTGTTGACTGCTACTATGGCGACGCAAACGCTCCTGAAATCGTTGGCGGCCGTTACGGTCTCGCATCTAAGGATACCACTCCCGCTCAAATCATCGCAGTGTTTGAAAACCTCGCTCTTCCCCAGCCCAAGAACAATTTCACTCTTGGCATCGTAGACGACGTGACTTTCCAGTCGCTCCCCATGAAAGAAGAGATCGCTCTCGGCGACAAGAGCACTTACGAAGCTAAGTTCTATGGTCTCGGCGCTGACGGTACTGTGGGCGCTAACAAGAACTCGGTTAAGATTATCGGCGACAACACCAACAAGTATTGCCAGGCTTACTTCTCTTACGACTCTAAGAAGTCGGGAGGTTTCACCTGCTCTCACCTTCGTTTCGGTGACGCTCCCATCCGTTCTACCTATCTGGTNACTACTCCTAATTTCGTAGCTTGCCACGTTCAGGCTTATCTTCACATGTATGACGTGACCCGCGGTCTCCGCGACAACGGAACATTCCTTCTCAACACTATCTGGGAAGGCGAAGAATTGGCTAAGAACCTCCCCAACAAGGTAAAACGCTATTTCGCAGAGCATAATATCAACGTATATTATATAAATGCGACCAAGATCGCTCAGGAAATCGGTCTCGGCAACCGCACCAACACTATTCTTCAGTCGGCATTCTTCCGCATCACCGAGGTTATCCCCGTTGATCTCGCTATCGAGCAGATGAAGAAATTCATCGTGAAGAGCTACGGCAAGAAGGGTCAGGATGTCGTTGACAAGAACTATGCAGCNGTTGACCGCGGTGGCGAATATAAAGTTCTCGCCGTAGATCCCGCATGGGCTAATCTCGCTGACGAGCCTGCAGCTCCCAACAATGATCCCGAATTCATCAATAAGATTGTTCGTCCTATCAACGCTCAGGATGGCGACCTTCTCCCCGTTTCTGCATTCGTAGGCGACGAGGACGGAACTTGGAAGCAGGGTACCGCTAAATATGAAAAACGCGGTGTTGCAGCATTCGTTCCCGAATGGAAACTTGAAAACTGTATCCAGTGTAACAAGTGTGCTTACGTTTGTCCTCACGCTGCTATCCGTCCGTTCGTACTCACTCCCGAAGAGATGGCAAACGCACCGTTTGGCGAAGACGGCACAATCCCCGCAATCGGCAAGACTTTCACCGGCATGCGTTTCATCCAGGCTGTTGACGTTCTTGACTGTCTTGGTTGCGGCAACTGTGTTGACGTATGTCCCGGCAAGAAGGGTGAAAAGGCTCTCGTGATGAAGCCTCTTGAAACTCAGCTTGACGTTCAGAAGGATTGGGATTACTGCGTAGCCGAAGTTAAGTCAAAGGCATCTTTGGTTGACACCAAGGCTAATGTTAAGAACTCTCAGTTCGCAACTCCCCTATTTGAATTCTCAGGCGCTTGCTCAGGTTGCGGTGAAACTCCTTACGTTAAGTTGATCACTCAGCTCTTCGGTGACCGTGAAATCGTAGCCAACGCTACCGGATGTAGCTCAATCTACTCAGGCTCTGTTCCCTCTACTCCTTACACCAAGGACGAGAACGGCAATGGTCCCGCATGGGCTAACTCGCTCTTCGAAGACTTCTGCGAATTCGGTCTCGGTATGACTCTCGCCGACGAAAAACTTCGCGCCCGTCTCGATGTTGAAGTTCGCGGTTTGCTCGACTGTCCCAAGTGCAGCGACGAAATCAAGTCGCTCGCTACTCGCTGGCTTGATGAAAAGGATAACGCTGAAAGCAGCCGTGAAATCGCCAACAAGCTCGTTCCTTTGATGGAAGCTTGCGGATGTGACGCATGCAAGCGTGTACTTGAGCTCAAGCACTATCTTGTAAAACGCAGCCAGTGGATTATCGGTGGCGACGGCGCTTCTTATGATATCGGTTTCGGCGGTCTTGACCACGCTATTGCATCAGGCAAGAACATTAACATCCTCGTTCTCGACACTGAGGTTTATTCTAACACCGGCGGTCAGGCATCAAAGGCTACTCCTCTTGGAGCTATCGCTAAGTTTGCCGCTTCAGGTAAGCGTGTACGCAAAAAAGACCTTGGTCTTATCGCGACTACCTACGGCTATGTTTATGTAGCTCAAATCGCAATGGGCGCTGATCAGGCTCAGACTCTCAAGGCTATCCGCGAGGCTGAAGCTTACGACGGTCCTTCATTGATCATCGCTTACGCTCCCTGTATCAACCACGGTATCAAGGCTGGTATGGGCAAGGCACAGCAAGAAGAGGCTAACGCAGTAGCTTGCGGTTACTGGCACTTGTGGCGTTACAACCCCGCAGCCGAACTGGAAGGAAAGAATCCGTTCACTCTCGACAGCAAGGCTCCTAACTGGGATGCATTCGAAGACTTCCTCAAGGGCGAGGTTCGTTACGCTTCAGTGATGAAACAGTATCCCGCAGAAGCAGCTGAACTCTTCGCAGCAGCTAAAGCTAACGCTCAGTGGCGTTACAACAACTACCGTCGTCTCGCTCAGCAGCAGTGGGGTGTAGATCCGGAAGTTGAAACTATTGAAACTGAGAATAAGTAATTATTCCGATAGATAGATTAAGAGCCGCAATCAAAATGATTGCGGCTCTTTTTTTCATTCTTCGCCATAATGACATCTTTGAGATTGAGCCATTTAACCCCTGCCAATTCTTCCGACACGCCACCTCTACTTTCTAATTAGTCCCAGTTTCACAGTTTTACGGTTTCATGATTAATGCCAAATTAAATTGTCCCTGAATATCAGAATATTTAAAATTTATTGTAACTTTGTAATTGCATACCGCATCGCAGAGTCCACGCTTGGGATTTTGAGAGGTGGGATGTAGCTAACATACATAAAAAAGCGTTTATCCGCGCTGATTCTTGACAGTCTTAAATTCTCGCAAAATTTTTGTCAAAGTCAAGGATTGAGCAACGGTAGATGCCCGTGGATATGTAATTATCTTGCTTCTCGGTACAATGTTTCGGGAGAAATGTTGCCGTCGGCATTGATTGCATATATAAGCGTGGGCTTCTGCGTTGCCGTCCAACTTTGACAGGGCAATGCGAGAAGCCTAAGACTGTGGGACGGCAACAGATAAGTTCCCACGCTTTTCCATTTTAAATCCAAGTTTGGGGACGCTTGGCTATAATATATGGATCATAAGATATCGGTGGTAATCAATACCTACAATGCTGCCGCCCATTTAAAAGAAGTCCTTGAAAGCGTCAAAAAATTTGACGAAATTCTCATTTGCGACATGGAAAGCACAGATGACACCTGTGAAATAGCAGCTTCCTATGGCTGCAGAATCATCACATTTCCTAAAAACGGGCATAGAATATGCGAACCTGCCCGTGATTTCGCTATTCATTCTGCAAAATATAAGTGGGTTCTTGTTGTAGATGCCGATGAGATCGTGCCGGAAAAGCTCAGGAAATATCTATATAACAAAATCAAATATCATGACTTCAATGACGCGCTTGCAATCCCACGAATAAACCAATTTATGGGAAAACCTATTGCCTCCACACCCGACTATCAACTTAGGTTTTTTATGAAAGACAAGGCGTATTGGCCTCCTATAATCCATTCAAGACCACAAATCAATGGGGCAATCAAAAAAATTCCAACAAATAAAGGGCTGGATATCGTACATCTCGAGAACCTAACTATTGAGCAAAAAATTCAGAAATTAAATACATACTCGGATTATGAAGTTTTCAAAAGAATCGATAAAAATTATAGTACTTTGAAATTATTGTTCCGCCCATTTTGGTTCTTTTTAAGGAGCTTGTTGCTTGGCAGAGGATTTAAAGAGGGAAAGCGCGGGATTGCAAATGCCTATATGGCTGCCGTGTACCAGATATTCCTTTTAGTAAAGTTAATCGAAGCGCATGAGGCAGTAATTCCTCATAAATACACCAAATAATGATACCCAAGATAATTCATTACTGTTGGTTTGGGAAAAAGGAGAAACCGGAAAATTTCAAACAATATTACCGCACCTGGAAACTACTTCTGCCCGATTATGAAATAAAAGAATGGAACGAAGAGAATTTCAACGTAAATTATTGCAACTATTCCCATGAGGCATACCTGACAGGGAATTATGCCCATGTCTCTGATGTTTGCCGTCTTTATGCCTTAAATAAATACGGTGGCATTTATCTCGACACGGATGTCGAAGTTATAAACTCTTTTGACCGATTTCTTTCACTTGATTCTTTTGTAAGCCTTGAACCGCCTTTCATAGGAACTGCTGTTATCGGAGCAGAAGCCGGCTCTCAATGGATAAGAGAATTTCTTAGATATTACGAGAGGAATCATTTTATCAACATGTGGGGACACACGGTAAGACTTCCGAATACTAAAATTTTATGCCGCAGAATAATTCCGTCATTATCTGTAACGGCTTTACCTACAATATTTCCTGCGGAATATTTTTGTGGCATAAAACTCAAAAACGGCTCCATTAGCGCAGGAGAAAACACCGTCGCTATTCACCATTTCGCCGGATCATGGCTAAGAAATAAGACCTTTTCACAGAAAATATCATCAATAATCAATGGATTTGGAATCCGCTACCTGAAGAAATGACAGTCACTCTTATAATATCAACTTATAACCGCCCTGACGCATTGCGGTTATGCCTATTGAGCATTTTCAATCAAACTGTAATGCCTGACGAAGTTTTAATCGGCGATGACGGTTCCAGGGAAGACACTAAGCTTCTTATTGATTCTTTACGACCTCTTTGCCCTGTCAGTCTAAAACACATCTGGCATGAGGACAAAGGTTTTCGTTTAGCCATGATGCGGAATAAGTGTGTCGCAACTGCTATTGGAGATTATATTATCGAGATTGACGGTGACGTGATTTTACATCATGATTTTGTGAAAGACCATGTTTCATTTGCTAAA
>WFMA01000107.1 GCA_009177195.1 Bacteroidales bacterium
GAAAGAATCCATGGGCAATATCCGCCGGGATGACTTTATGACCATCTGGAACAGCGAGCAGGCTGAAAAGGTGAGGGAAAAAGTTCGTAAGTGCCCCAAGAATTGCTGGATGGTGGGCACAGCGTCGCCGGTGATGAAAAAGTATATCAAGCATCCCGCAAAGTGGGCGTTGTCAAATAAGCTCAGAGTGATGCGCGGACTTAAACCCTGCCTCGACAAAACCTGGTATGACGTAGGGCAGGATCCCGAGCAAGGCTGCGGCATGAAATAAATTTGAGGCAATGAAGATAGTAGTTATAGGCACTCGCGGCATTCCCGACATTCAGGGCGGCGTGGAGACTCATTGTGAAAACCTATATCCCCGCATTGCGGCTATGGGACACGATGTGACAGTCATTCGCCGGTCATGCTACGTGAACGACTCCAACAGCGGTCACGATTACAAGGGCGTGAAGCTCGTGGATGTCTATGCGCCGCGGAAAAAAAGCCTTGAAGCTATCACCCACACTTTCCTTGCCGTGCTAAAGGCAAGAATGATGAACCCCGACATCCTGCATGTCCATGCCGTCGGTCCGTCATTGATGGCTCCGTTGGCGCGTCTGCTCGGTCTGAAAGTGATTATGACCAATCACGGTCCCGATTACGACCGTAAGAAATGGGGGAGACTTGCCAAAGGGATGCTTCGCGCAGGCGAGCGCTGGGGCACCCGGTGGAGCAACAAGGTCATTGTGATTTCACAAGTCATCGCCGACATCTTGAAAAATAATTACGGGCGCGAGAATGTGGAGCTTATATATAACGGTGTGGATAAACCGCTGAAATCATCATCCACCGATTTTCTTGAGCGTAAAGGCATAAAGCCGGGTAAATATATTCTTGCGCTCGGGCGGTTTGTAGAGGAAAAAGGTTTTCACGACCTCATTGACGCTTATTCTAAGCTGAAACGCGACGATATTCAGCTCGTCATAGCGGGCGATGCCGACCACCCCGACCCTTATTCCGAGCGATTGAAAAAGCAAGCCGCCGATGCGGGAGCGATTTTAACCGGTTTCATTAGGGGTGAAGAGTTAAACCAGGTGCTGACCAATGCCGCCCTTTTCGTTCTGCCCTCCTATCACGAAGGCCTCCCTATAGCATTGCTTGAAGCGATGAGCTACGATCTCGACGTTCTTGTTAGTGACATCCCGGCTAATCGCTTGCCTGAGCTTGCCGCCGGAGATTTCTTTAAGGCGGCGGATGTCGCTGATCTCGCCGAGGCGTTGAAGCGGAAAATAGATGTCGCCGGTAGCCGTCAGTATGACCTTTCGGCTTATGATTGGGACAACATAGCGCGCAGAACGGCAGCGGTATATGCGGCGATGTGACATCGTTGGCAAGAAATCGGTTTTGGTCTATTGAAAAGTTTTTCATATATTTGTTTTTGCAAATAGTTGAACCCCTTTTATGAAGCATTCTTATCTGTTCATACTCTTGTTGGTGTTTATGGCGTCATGCATGAGCTCCAACAATATAGAAGATGTCAAGGTGTATGCCATGCAGGCGATTGAGAATAAGGATTATGCTTATGCCAAGCGCGTGTGTGACGAGCTCTATGCCGCCTCGCAAAAAGACTCTGTGCCGGCGCGCGTTCAATCATTATGCGACCTTTCATTGCTTTATATGAAGATTGCCGACTGGAACGACTATGATACCAACATAGAGAATGCCGTGAAATGTTATCGTGAGGCTTACGAAGCCGATTCTGCAAGAGCTGCCGCATGTTATGACAGCATTGGCGTGGACGACATGGCTCATTGGGCGGTGATGTCGTCGATTGTGAACCGCTCGTTGAATCCCGACGAGATTATTGATCCCGACGATGACGAAATGAGATATGTGAATGAAGCCGACAGCAGCGGCATTGTACCTTAAACTATTTGAGCTCCTATGAAAACCAATGATTTCAGGTCGGCGATGGAAGCTTTCCTGAAGANCAATCCCGATATACCCGAAGGTGANATTGCCGAGGAGGAATCCCCCTGCNGGGATGCGCACAACGATTTCCGNATGGATGTCGTGTTGGAAAAGAAAGGAAGAGCCGGCAAGCAGGCTACGATAATCTGCGGTTTCCAAGGCTCTGACGAAGATTTGCTTGAATTGGCTTCGACTCTGAAGCGGCGCCTTGCAACCGGAGGCTCGGCGCGCGGCGGCGAAATTCTAATTCAGGGCGACCGCCGTAAGGAGGTTGTCGACCTGCTGAAATCTCTCGGTTATAAAGCGCGAATAATCTGATTGTGATATGCTCCAGATTCACAAAGCTTCAGCCGGGTCGGGAAAAACCTATACACTGACATATAATTATATAAAGCTGCTACTTGGGGAAAAGAAGCCCTCGGGTGAATATGCGCTGTCGGNGGCGCGCAACCGTCACCGAGGCATTCTCGCCATAACATTTACCAACAAGGCGACCGATGAAATGAAGCGTCGAATTGTCGCCCAGCTTGCCGCTCTTGCCGGAATAACTGACAAGAAAAGCGATTATGCCGACCGGCTTTGCCGTGAACTGGGCTGTGACGAGGAGAAGCTGCGCCACAGTGCCGGAGTTGCGTTGTCATCACTTCTCGCCGATTTCACTAACTTCAACGTGAGTACAATCGATTCATTTTTTCAGGTTGTGCTACGCACATTTGCCCGCGAAGCCGAGCTGACCGGCAACTACGAAGTGGAGCTTGACGATGCCAATGCCGTGTTGATAGGAGTGAACGAGTTGTTGACTGTCCTCAATCGCCTTTCCCGTGCTGAATTGAGGCAGAGTCCTGAAAAGAAAGCTCTCGTCGGGTGGCTGACACGCTACATGAAGATACGCATTCAGGAGGGAAAGACATTCAATGTGTTCAACCGGGGCTCTTCGCTCAATGCCGAAATCGTGAAATTCATGCAGAATGCTTTTTCCGAAGAATATCGCTTGAATGCCAACGAAATCGATGCCTATCTTTCCGATTATGGTAAGATTGTGAAATTCTCCTCCGCGCTTTCCGATGCGAAAAAGAAAAGAGAGGAGGACTTCTCGGGCTATGCGGCAGCGCGATATGCTGCTCTGCAGTCGATGGCTGATATCGATATGATGTCGGCTCATCTGAGAAAAAATCTTGAGCGGTGGGCGGCAGGCGAGATGAAGATTACCGACTATGCCTACACCTGTCTTGAAAATCGGGAAAAGCGTTTCAAAAAAAAATATGTTCCGTCGCCTGAGGTTGACGCGCTGATCGACGATTTACTTGCTGAGGCTGTAAGATTCTTTGGCGACACCCTGCTATATGCCAAGTTGGAGAGTGAGATTTATAAACTCGGATTGATTGGAGCCGTCAACAGGCAGGTTAACGAGCTTCAGAATGAAAACAACGCGATACTGCTGCGCGACACCTCCGACATCCTCCGACGCATAATAAGCGAGGACGAGGCTCCCTTCATCTATGAGCGTCTTGGTGTGAGGCTTAATCATTTCCTTATCGACGAGTTCCAGGACACCTCAAGGCTTCAGTGGGAAAATCTTAGCGCATTGGTGAGAGAAAGCCTTTCGACCGGCAATGACAATCTCATTATCGGCGACGAAAAGCAGTCCATCTACCGTTTCCGCAATTCCGATCCTGACCTGCTGATGAAGGATGTGCCCCAGGAGTTTGCCGACCGGCTTGAGCTCCATGGCAACATTCCTGAGGAGAACACCAATTGGCGAAGCGCCCGTGAGGTGGTGCAGTTCAACAACACTCTGTTCCGCCTCATAACGTCGGCTGTGGGACTCGATGACATTTACGCTAACGTGGTTCAGGAAGTTGCGAAAAAAGATTTGCCGGGATATGTCGCCGCCGTCCCTTACGATGAAGACGAGGAAACGCTCGGCTGTATGCTGAAAGAAATAAAGCGTCAGTTGGCTGCGGGTTACAAGCAGGGCGACATCACCGTCCTCACCGCCACCCGCAATGAAGGNGCNCGCGTGGTGGAGTACTTGTTGCAGCATAAGATAAACGACCCCGAGCTGTCGTCGCTCCAGGTGATGTCGGAAGACTCGTTGATCATTGGCGGCGCTCGCGCCGTTCAGCTCATAGTTGCCGTAATGAGGTTTATAGACTCCTATCGTTCCGGAACTGACGGGGAAAAGAACGCCGAGCGTCTCACCGTCGAGGAATTCGAGAAGCGTTTCCGATATTACTCGGCCGAGGGGATGCCGCGAGCCGATGCGATTGCGTCGGCGTTTGCCGGTGATGCCGACATTTCCGGGCTAATGGTGGATGCCGCCGATATGGAATGTATCAGTTTGCCTTCGCTTGTCGAGCGCATAATTGAGCGTTGCGTGTCGACGGAACTCTGCAAGTCGGAAAATGTGTACATAAGCGCGTTTCAGGATAAGATCATCGATTTCTGTGAACGTCCCGGCGCCGATTTGCAGTCATTCATCGCTTGGTGGGATGAATCCGGGCGACATGCCGCTCTTGACACTCCTACCGAGGTGAACGCATTGCGCGTCATGACCATCCACAAGTCCAAAGGGTTGGAGTTTCCCTGTGTTCATGTGCCTTTCGTTGACTGGACGCTGAGTTCGGGGAAGAGATTGATTTGGTTTGATTTGCGTCCCGAGAGTGGCAAACTTGCATGGAATCCCTTTGAAAGCGCTTATTTCAATCAGGAGGACGTGCCGCCGTTTATGCCGTTGAACATCTCGAGCGACTTGGCGTCAACCGCTCTGTCGCCTCAATACAATGAGAGTTGCCGCAAAGAATGGGTCGACACGATGAACCGCGCCTACGTTGCCTTTACCCGTGCTGCGAAAGAGCTTATAATAGGCTACAAGACTCCTCCTAAAGCCGGCAAGTCAATCACCGTTTCCCAGTTGATGGAGGATGCTTTTACCCGAGCCGACTATGCTTGGAAAGAGACTGTCGCCCCCGGGTCGATAGCTTTAGCCGCGCTTAAAGATGCCTTGACCGAGGAGGGCGGACTGCGTTTCGGNTCCCCCACCCGACCTGCGGCGGGTAAGGCGCAGGAGCGGATGCTTCCGCTTCCCGATTATTACACTTATGACAATGCCCACATCTGGGACATGAGCTGCATTGAGGACATCGCCGACATGTCGCGTCCACGTCAGCGCGGCATCGTGCTTCACGGGATAATGAGTCGCATAAGGACTGCCGCCGATATTCACCGCGCGGTCCGTAAAGCCGTGGTCAACGGCAATCTCCCCGAGGAGGATGAGGAAAGCTATGAGAATTTCTTGACCGAGGCGCTGAGCCGGGAATCGGTAAGCCGTTGGTTCGATAATGTGGTCAGAGTGCTCAATGAGCGCCCTTTCATTGTCGACGGTAAGAACGGCTCTGAACGATATCGTCCCGACCGTGTCGTGTGGACACAATCGGGAACGATCGATATCATTGATTTTAAATTCGGCGAGGAGGAGCCCAAGAAATACTTCGCCCAGGTGAGACGCNACATGAGGCATCNCTCTGANATGTTTCCGGGGGAAACCGTCAACGGCTNTNTCTGGTATCCGCTCNCGAAAAAAATCGTCAAAGTCAATTCTTTTCGGTAGGAACAGTGTCGCTGTCCCGGAACACTTTGGACAACACGTTCTCCTGGAAGCGCTGCATCAGTTCCCAGAAGTTAGGAACGAACAGCGTGCCGAGAATGGCGTTAAGCAGCATTCCGAAGACTACGGCGGTTCCCAACGATATGCGGCTCTCGGCTCCAGCTCCGGTAGCGAACATCATCGGCATTACTCCGAAGATGAATGCCAGCGCTGTCATCATGATGGGGCGGAATCTTATCACTCCCGCATTCAATGCCGATGTCGCCAGTGTCGAGCCCGCTTTCCTGAAGTAGGTGGCGTATTCCACGATGAGGATGGCGTTTTTAGCCGACAGTCCCAGCAGCAGGATGAGTCCTATCTGAGTGTAGATGCTGATGCTCTGCCCCATAAGTATACATCCCAGAACTGTTCCGAGTATAGCCACCGGCATCGACAGGATCACGGCAATCGGGTCGGTCCAGCTTTCATATTGGGCGGCAAGCACGAGCAGAGTCATGATGATTGCGAAAATGAACACCACTGTGATGGTTGTGCCCGATTGGGTCTCCTGATAAGCTTCGCCCGTCCATGCGTAAGAGTAATTGTTTCCGAGGGTCTGGGTGAAGAGTTCCTCCATCGCCTTTATACCGTCGCTTGAGCTAACGCCGTCGGCAAGATTTGCGGTAAGCGATGCGGCTCCATACATGTTGTAGCGCGACGCGCTTGGCTCGCCCATCACCTGCTCGATAGTGGAGAATGCCGNGAACGGAACCATCTCTCNCGANGAATTGCGCGCGCTGAGCTTCGNNATGTCNTCGNTANTTCCGCGTGCTGAGTCGTCGCCCATCAANGTCACCTGGTACACTCTTCCGAAATCATTGAAATCGTTCACATAGTTACCTCCCATGTAGGCTGACAGGGTTGAGAATATGTCGCTCATTTCAAGCCCCTGCAGCTCGGCGCGGTCACGGTTTATGTTCAGTTTGTATTGCGGCACGGTACCTTGATAGAGCGATGTGATCGACTTGATTTTAGGATCATTTTTCGCTGCTTCGCTCAGGCTTTCGAGCGCTTTTTTCATCTCGGCGGCACCGTGGTTGTTGATGTCGAGTATCATCATTTCAAGACCCGACGACATGCCAAGTCCGGGGATTGACGACGGATTGACCGAGAAGGTCACGGCTTCTTGATATTTTGAAGCGATCACATTCACGCTGTCGATTAGCGCGAACACGCTCTGACTCTTTTTCGTTCGTTCTTTCCACGGTTTGAGCACCACCATGAGGGTTCCCATGTTGGACGACGCGCCGCCACCCATCATCGAGAAGCCCGACATTGCCATCACGTCGGCGATTTCAGGCAGTCGCTTGCGCATATCTTCGGAAAGCCCGTTGACAACTTTTTGTGTGCGTTCCAGCGAAGCGCCCTGCGGAAGCTGTACCGAGGTCACGAAATAGCCCTGGTCCTCCTGAGGCACATAACTGGTAGGCCACTTGAGAAAGGCTACGATACCGATAAGCGCGATACCGAGGAACACCGACAGGGAAATTCCTGGATGGCTGAGCATCTTGCCGATGCACCGCTTGTAGAAGTTCTCGGTTGCGTTATAGCCTATATTGAACACCTTATAGATGGGGTTCTTGGAGTTCTTGTTGCGCGGAGTGAGGAACAGCGCGCACATTGCCGGCGTGAAGGTCAAGGCGTTAAAGCCTGAGAATGCGGTCGACACTGCGATCGTAAGCGCGAATTGTTTGTAGAGCTGTCCCGTTATGCCGCTCACGAATGCCGTGGGGATGAACACTGACAGCAGCACGAGCACTTCGCCAACAACCGGTCCCGTCAGCTCCTGCATCGCTTTTTCAGCAGCCTGCCGGCGCGACAGCTTGCCCGAGTCGACGAGTCGGGAACAGTCTTCGACCACCACAATGGCGTCATCGACCACAATCGCTATCGCAAGCACCAGTCCGAAAAGTGTCAGCGTGTTTATCGTGAAGCCCATTATCTTCATCACGGCGAACGTGGCTATTAGCGACACCGGGATGGTGAGCATCGGGATTATCACGGCTCGCCAGTTCTGCAGGAAG
>WFMA01000187.1 GCA_009177195.1 Bacteroidales bacterium
CTGTTTCGACACCTCATATTCCTTTCTGGAGGTCTGAAACTCATAATCGCTTATGAGCTGCTTGTCGTGAAGCGCCTTGTCGCGCTCATAATTTGTTTTATTGTACTCATAATTCAACCGGGCAGATTCCATATTGGCATCGGCGCTCTTGAGGTCGCTTTCAAGGAGTGTCTTCTCGATCTCGGCAATCAGCTGCCCCTTGGTAACAACAGAGTTGTAGTCGACATAAAGTTTATCGATTATACCTGTAACCTGAGTACCGACATCGACCTGCGTCACTGACTCCACTGTTCCGGTAGCAGTCACCGAACGGCTTATATCGCCGCGTTCCACGCGAGCCGTCTCAAGCGTGATTTTACTCTCTTTGGCACACCCCGTCGCTAAAAGAGCGAGGAGCAAAAATCCTAAATTTTTCACACTCATAATTATTATGGCATATTTATATTTGACGTACGATANTATTNAATCATTTNATNACCCAGCATCGCCATGTACTTTGCCTGCAATAGAGAATNGCGNGCTTCAAGCATATTATTGTGGGCGGTCATCAACTCCACCGTATTCACAAGCCCAAGGTTAAACTGTTCATTGACAAGTTCATTACTGAGTTCAGTAGAACTAACTTGCTGTTCGCCGGCTATATAACGGGATTGTGCCGACTGAAGGTCGATATACCACGACTCCACCTGCTGGGCAAGTTCGGTTTCTCTCGCTTCACGTTCAAGTTGAGAGTTAAGCCGCTGTATATTAGCCTTTGCAACCGCCGATTTTGTTTTCTTGTTGTCAAGGATGGGGATAGATAATGTCAGTCCCACCGATTCGTTAACACTACGCTTTATCTGAGAGCCGAAGGATTCTCCCGGCGCATAATAGCCCGCGCCGACCCCGGCAGTCAGGGAAATGTCGGGCATACGTCCTGCCTTAGCCACCTTCACGTCGACATCGGCGGCGTCAATCTCCAATTCATTGATTTGAAGAGGAAGATCGACGGCTGTCGCCATGCGATAGCTCTCGTCCATCGAAGGGAGCATAGCGAGCACTTCGTCGCGGGTCCAGTCCACGTCCTTCACCGAAACAGTGTCGTTAATCCCGAGTTCAAGAAGTTTCTTTAGCTCCATTCTTCTTGTCTCATAGGTCGCCACGGCGTTGACAAGCGCATAGCGGTCCTGTTCATACTGTGACTCAAGCTGCGAATAATCCACTCGGGAAAGTCGTCCCGCCTCCATCAGCTGCCGGGCGCGGTCAGCTTGCGCTTTGCTCAGCTCAACCGCCTCTTCATAGATGGAGATCGCTTCCTTGGCATAAAGNAGATTTATGTAAACGCCAAGCATATCCACCTCGATGGAACGGAGTTTATTTGCCGTGTTCAGTCGATTGATCGCCGACTGCAATTCAGATTTTTTGATATTATTCTCACGAACACCACCATTCCACACTGTCCAGCGGGCATTTAGCCCATAACTACTGTTATAGCTGTTCTTATTACCCTCTCCCCATGGAGCATTGGAATATCCATGGGTGGTGGCAAAATCAAGTGACGGTTGCCATGCAGCCTTAGCTTCCTCTTCAGCAACCATAGCTGTCTGCTCGTCAAGCATAATTTGCCTCAACGATATGTTATGTTCCTTAGCCCACTCTACGCAATCATTGTAGGACCATTCGCGAGCCTGGCAAACAAGCGAACAAGCAATCAGCGCCGATGATATCAATACATTCTTATTCATTAATAGATAATTTTACATTGCAAAGATAATCTCACTCAATTCCACTTCAAAATATTATAGATAACATGCCCCTGACGAAGATAATTAAAGCCCCAATATCGGGACAACTGCCCATTCCGTAGATAAAATGTTAAAAAGTCTTTCAGCATGTGTCTTCAATTGCTATCCCACCGGAATTGTCTTATCTTTGTCACCGGATAATTATCACGCATATTAAACGGGAACCTCCAACCTTACCACCAAAACATTATGAAAAAATTCAAAATAGGACTTCTTGCGCAAATATTAATCGCCATCGCGCTCGGTATAATTGCCGGTCAGTTCATGCCCGTAGGGATAGCCGGCATCTTTATGACCTTCAATGGACTTTTCAGCCAGTTATTAGGGTTTCTGGTACCTCTTATTATAGTGGGATTTGTCACGCCGGCAATAGCCGAAATCGGGAATCGAGCCGGAAAAGTGCTGCTCCTAACGGCGGCAATCGCCTATATGGCAACTGTAGGCTCAGGTCTTTTAGCCTATTTTACAGCAGAAACCACATTCCCAAGCCTCATTACTCCCCATTCGATGGACGCCACGCTTGAAAGCGGAAAAGAGATAAAGCCCTATTTCACGGTCTCCATTCCTCCGATGTTTGACGTGATGACAGCTCTTGTCCTCTCCTTCATGATAGGAATAGGAATCGCTTACAGCAAAGGAACAGTTTTGAAGCGTGGCGCGGAGGAGTTTCGCGACATAGTAGCAGGCACTATCAGAACTGTAATAATCCCGTTGCTTCCCATATACATTTTCGGCATCTTCCTCAATATGGCAATGTCGGGACAAGTCGCAAGCGTCCTGACAGCTTTTCTGAAAATAATCGGAATTATCTTCGTAATGGCTGCAGTTGTGCTTATTCTGCAATATTGCATCGCTGCGCTGTTCGTAAAAAGAAATCCGTTTAAACTGCTCTACACCATGCTCCCGGCATATTTCACGGCTCTCGGCACCCAGTCGTCGGCTGCCACGATTCCGGTGACATTGCGTCAGGCGATAAAAATGGGCGTAAGCGAAGATATAGCCGGATTCGTCATCCCTCTATGCGCCACTATCCACATGTCGGGGAGCACGCTTAAAATCGTCATGTGCGCTCTCGCCCTAATGCTTATGCAAGGAATCCCCTACGATTTCCCCATGTTTGCGGGATTTATCGCTATGCTCGCCATAACCATCATTGCGGCACCCGGCATACCGGGAGGAGCTATCATGGCATCGNTCGGACNGCTTNNCNNTATNNTTGGATTCAATGAACAGGACCAGGCGCTAATGATCGCCTTATACATCGCAATGGATAGTTTTGGAACAGCATGCAACGTGACCGGCGACGGATTCATCGCTCTTATCGTCGACAAGTTTTTCGGAAAGAAAGAGCCTGATGAAGCTGCGCTTGACGAAGCTATCCTCGGAAAGTGACAATTTTATTATAGATATAATTGGTCAGCGTATAGACCACATTTCCTATAAGGGTCGCAATACCATATCCCGACAGCGTAATCACAATAACATGAAGCTCAAAATTCTTCAAATCGGTTTTATAGCTTAACAACCATACTGTGAGCAGCTGGATTCCGTAGCAAATAAAAAAACCGACAAGAAATTTCACCGCCTCAGCCCCATAGTGACCTGAACTTTTGAAAACCCAGTTCTTATTCCACAAGAACGAGTTAATGACCCCACATACATATCCGATGGCATTAGAGACCAACGGGTTAATCCCTATCAGCGACTTGCATATATAAATTACGCAAAGCGTCACGACGGTATTCAAAACACCTACACACGCATATTTCACGAACTGAAACAGCGATTGACTCGATTTAAGGTTATCCAATACTCTACTCATTTTCTTCCGCCTTTATATCATTAACCAAAACCGGCAAAGACCATCCATATTTAACGGCGAGGATGCGAATTATAATCACAGTAGCCGCACATGCAAGCCCTTGAGCCATAGGCGAAGCGNCANGAGCGTATAGCATCCNGTAAACAAGTNCTCCNGCAAGACATGCNGTGGCATAANTATCTTTCTGAAACAACAATGGNTCATTATTAAGCAGAATATCTCGAATCACACCGCCGATGGCGCCGGTGGTGATACCCATCACTATCGCAACCCAGAACGGATAGTCGACAGCAATCGTTTTCTGGATACCGATAACAACAAACAGAGCCAAACCTATCGAGTCGAAGATGAACAGGATACGGGTCTTTACAAGCACATTCCTGAAAAGAATTACCACGATAAGCGACAATCCCGTGACAGCANGATACNACCNCGNCTGCANNCAGAATACNGGAATATCGAGCAGGACATCNCTCACCGTTCCTGCCCCCTATAGCCGNCATGAGCCCTACGGTATANGCGCCGAACCAATCAAAATGCTTTGCCGCCGCCATGCGTATTCCGCTTATCGCCGCAGCAATCGTTCCAATAACTTCGGTTATAAACAAAAATGTTGCTTCAGCATCCATCAATATAACTACTTATTCTCCCGTTGAAAATAACGGCACACCCCAGTCAGTCCGCAATTAAGGCAATCGGGACGACGCGCTTTGCAAACATATCGTCCGTGAAGTATGAGCCAATGATGAGCCACCGGAATAAGCTCNTCAGGGATATTGGCGCATAAAGCCTTCTCAGTCTGTAACGGATTTTTACTATTGGTCGTCAGCCCTATACGCTCGCTAACTCTGAACACATGAGTGTCAACAGCCATGGCAGCTTTGTTCCACACCACCGAGAGCATGACATTAGCCGTTTTACGTCCAACACCGGGTAGTTTCATCAGATTATCTATATCAGAAGGCATCTCCCCGCCAAATTCTTCGACAAGCGTTTTTGCCGCTCCTATCAAAGAACGTGTCTTATTATTGGGATAGCTTACTGACTTAATGTATTGATAAACCTCCTCAGGAGTGGCTGCAGCAAGCGATTCAGGCGTGGGATAAGCTTCAAACAGCGCGGGAGTGACCATGTTTATCCTCTTATCGGTACACTGCGCCGACAGGATGACCGCAAGAAGCAAATGGAACGGAGAGTCGTAATGCAACTCCGTTTCGGCAACAGGCATCGCAGCCTGAAACCATTCAATCACCTTGGCATATCGCTCCTTAACGGTCATCAGCCAGAAATAATTTAATGAGCGGCTGTGAATTCACGGAGGAAGCGGGTGTCATTCTCCGAGAACATTCTCAGGTCTTTTACCAAATATTTAAGATTCGTGATACGCTCAACGCCCATTCCCAATGCAAAGCCCGAATACTTCTTAGAGTCTATGCCACATGCGTCAAGCACGTTAGGATCGACCATGCCGCATCCGAGAATCTCTACCCAACCGGTGTATTTGCAGAATGAGCAACCCTTGCCTCCGCAGAGATTGCAGGAGATATCCATTTCAGCCGAAGGCTCGGTGAACGGGAAATAACTGGGACGCAGACGGATTTTAGTGTCGGGTCCGAACATTTCACGGGCAAAATAGAGCAATGTCTGTTTCAAATCGGCAAACGACACATGCTCGTCAACATAAAGAGCCTCCACCTGATGGAAGAAGCAGTGAGCGCGCGCTGAAATCGCTTCGTTGCGATACACTCGTCCGGGGCATATAATGCGGATGGGGGGCTGCGTCTTTTCCATCACTCTCGACTGAACACTTGAAGTGTGGGTGCGGAGCAGGACATCGGGATTACGCTGAATAAAGAAGGTGTCCTGCATATCGCGCGCAGGATGGTCGGCAGCGAAGTTCAATGACGAGAACACGTGCCAGTCATCTTCAATTTCCGGACCTTCGGCTATAGAAAAACCGAGCCGTGAAAAAATCGATACTATTTCGTTTCTTACCACCGATAGCGGATGACGCGTTCCAAGTCGCATCGGCGACGCCGAACGGGTCATGTCGAACGCTGCCGCGTCGACCTCTTTATTTTCAAGCGACTCACGCAATGACGCAATTCTCTCTGTCGCAAAATCTTTCAATTGATTCAACGGCGCGCCAAGAGTTCTCTTTTCCTCTCCCGAAAGCGCGCGGAAGTCATTCATCAATGCGGAAATCTCGCCTTTCTTGCTGAGATATTTTATGCGAAGCGCTTCAACCTCTTCAGGAGATGACGCAGTCAAATTCTCGATTTCCACCTTAAGGTGTTCTATTTTTTCAAGCATAGCTGTCGTAATTACTTATGGGTGCAAATTTACAAAATATTTCCGTGATATAAGAACCTGTTGGAAAATTCTTATTAAAATGCCCCCCTGCATCGCCCCATTCAGCCCGGGAAACGGGCTTGTTACTATCGAATTCGCGCTTTTTCCTACTAAAATCAATCCATTTCTTCGATAAAACGCTATCTTGACTTTCTTTTATAGCCTCAGTCCAAATTATTTTATTTACCTTTGCCTTAAAATAAACCAACATTTAATATAATTTCTGCTTAATGAACAAAATTCTTGAGAAGGAACATTTTTCAGAAAAGGTGGTGAAGCTTGTTGTTGAAGCTCCATCGATAGCCATGTCGCGCAAGCCGGGACATTTCGTGATTGTCCGCGCATGCGAGCATGGAGAAAGAATTCCGCTGACAATCGCCGACGCCGACACTGACCGAGGCACAATCACACTCGTAGTTCAAAATGTGGGTGAATCCTCAGCAAAAATATGCGCATTGAACGAAGGCGAATATATGACCGACGTTGTTGGACCCCTCGGCAAAGCCACCCATATAGAAAAGGTAGGAACAGTCGTTTGTTGCGGCGGCGGTGTCGGAGTAGCTCCGCTGTTGCCTATCATCAAGGCGCTGAAACAAGCAGGCAACAAAGTGATATCAGTGCTTGCCGCGCGCACAAAAGACCTTATTATATTAGAAAAGCAAGTAGCCGAATACTCGGATGAAGTTATCATCATGACCGATGACGGCTCTTATGGCAATAAAGGGCTCGTAACAGATGGCGTAGAATCGGTGATTAGACGAGAAAAAGTTGATCAGGTTGTCACGATAGGACCTGCCATCATGATGAAATTCGTGGCGCTGCTCACTAAAAAATATGACATCCCCACTCTATGCTCTCTCAACACAATCATGGTTGACGGTACGGGAATGTGTGGCGCTTGTCGAGTGACAGTCGACGGCAAGACCAAGTTCGTATGTATCGACGGTCCGGAATTTGACGCCCACAAAGTTGATTTCGATGAAATGATGATGCGCCTGCGCTCTTATAATTAGACTGACTTATGAATACTGAAACCATAAACGACTCATCACGCAACTCCGCCTGGCGCGAAGAGCTGCGCAATGCAATGACGGCTAAAGAGCGTACCGCTATTCCACGTGTAAAAATGCCGGAGCTCTCCCCAGAATATCGCGTCACCTGCAATGACGAAGTAAACCAGGGTCTTCCTGCCGAAGCGGCAATCGTAGAAGCGTCACGATGCATGGACTGCCCCGATCCGCAATGTGTCAACGGCTGCCCCGTGAGCATCGACATCCCCGGATTTATCAAAAACATACAGCGCGGCGAAATTGCCACAGCCGCAGCGGTGTTGAAAAAGACAAGCGCGCTGCCCGCCGTGTGTGGACGAGTGTGCCCTCAGGAAAAACAATGCGAATCACGCTGCATCTACCTCAAGATGAAGAAAGAACCTGTCGCAATCGGGTATCTTGAACGATTTGCCGCCGATTTTGCCCGGCTCGCCCACGAGATGCCTCAACAGGAACCCGCTACTTCCAACGGCATACAGGTTGCCGTGGTCGGCTCAGGACCTGCTGGACTCTCTTTTGCAGGCGACATGATAGCCCGAGGATATGAGGTGACAGTTTTTGAAGCCCTCCACGAAATTGGCGGAGTGCTCAAATACGGAATACCAGAATTCCGCCTGCCCAATTCTGTGGTCGATGCCGAAATCGACGCTCTCGCCGCTCAGGGCGTGAGATTTGTAAAAGACTGTGTGATCGGCAAGACGCTCAGTTATGATGACCTCCACGACATGGGCTTCAAAGGCATCTTCGTGGCTTCAGGAGCCGGACTTCCACGCTTTATGGGCATTCCCGGAGAAAACTACATAGGCGTGATGTCATGCAACGAATACCTTACCCGCATCAATCTCATGGGAGCCGGACGACCAGGCTATGACACCCCGGTGCTTCGCGGGAAAAACGTGGCAGTTATCGGCGGCGGAAACACGGCAATGGACGCTGTGCGCACTGCGCGGCGGATGGGAGCTGAAAACGCAATGATCGTTTATCGCCGCAGCGAAGCCGAGATGCCGGCACGAATCGAAGAGATAAAACATGCAAAGCAAGAGGGCGTAAAACTCCTGACGCTGCATAACCCCATTGAGTATACCGCCGACACCACAGGCAGGGTAAACATGATGAAGCTTCAGAAAATGGAACTTGGCGAACCCGACGAATCAGGACGACGCTCGCCGGTGCCCGTGCCGGGCGCAATAATCGACGTGCCGGTCGATCTCGTGATCGTCAGCGTCGGCGTGTCACCAAACCCGTTGATTCCGGAAGCGATAAAGCAGCTTGAGATTTCAAAGCGAGGAACTATAGTAGTGAATCAGGACACTTTGCAATCATCGGTCAGCGACATATATGCCGGCGGCGATATCGTAAGAGGCGGCGCTACCGTTATCCTTGCGATGGGCGACGGTCGCAGAGCCGCAGCGGCTATGGATAAACAACTACAGAACAATCACGAATAGCGAGACAAACGGTTTTTGACGCAAAATTTGACAAAAGTGTTGCGCAATTAAAAAGAAAATTATAACTTTGCAGCCGTAAAACTACCAACAGGGTTCCTTGGCCGAGTGGTTAGGTACCGGTCTGCAAAACCGTTTACAGCAGTTCGAATCTGCTAGGAACCTCTCAAAGGAAACGCCTAAAGCGTTTCCTTTTTTATTCTCACCAATCTATCGCGCCCATGAAACTATTCCCCTTCATCTCTCTCTTTGCCGCAGCAACCCTTCTCCTCGGATGCTCCGATTTGCAAGCAAAACCGCGCCACAGATACCTCAAAACTACCAAGCCCAAATTTTTCATGACCGACACGGCTCGCCAGGTAGGAGCACGAATCCTTCTGTTTCAGCGAGTAACCGGAGGCTGGCCTAAGAACACCGACCTCGTGACTCCAATGACTGCCACTCAGGTCTCGGAAGTCATCAATGACAAATCGCGCGTCGATGACTCCACTATCGACAACAACGCCACCACAATGGAGATTCGCTATCTGGCGCAACTCAACAACGCACAACCATCTTCAACCTACCGGGAAGCGATCCACCGAGGATTGGACTTTCTGCTTAGCGGGCAATATGAAAACGGCGGCTGGCCTCAATTCTGGCCTAATCCCAAGGGCTATCAGGTTCACATCACCTACAACGACGACGCCATGTATAACACACTCGCCCTCTTCANGGATCNGCTNGAAGGGGATGGACCTTATAAAAANANTCTCGATGAGGAAATGACAGCCAANCTGCAGCGCTCGGTCGACAANGCCGTGGAGNTTATTCTTGCCACCCAGANAAAAGTGGACGACGAGCCGACAGTGTGGTGTCAGCAACATGACCGCGACACATATAAGCCGGCAAAAGCCCGCGCTTACGAGCTTCCATGCTTCACATCGCTCGAAAGCGCCAGTCTGCTAAAGTTCCTCATGTCGCTCCCAAATCCTGACGAACGCATAAAGAAAGCCGTACACGGAGGCATCAAGTGGCTCGACCAAAACAAAATAACGGGAATGAGATATGAACGCCCCCGCGACAAGGACGGCAAGGCGTACGACGCACGCCTGGTGAACGACCCGGCGGCAGCCCCGCTATGGGCTCGCTATTACGACCTTGACGAATGCCTGCCATTCTTTTGCGACCGAGACGGAATTCCAAAGCGCAGCCTCGATGAAATAGGATTCGAGCGCCGCACCGGCTACGGATGGTATGATGACCGTCCCGGCGAAGTGTTTGCCATTTATTCGGAATGGGCTGACAAGTATGACCCGTCTAACAAACTCCCCCTTTAACATTGAAGAAGCGCCGCAACGGCATCTCTTTTTGAACTCCACTTCTTTAGAAGTGTTTCCAAAAAGATAAAATCACGACTTTCCGAACGATATTATCCCCAATAATTAGGGATTAATTAAAGGTTTTTGACTAAATTTGTAGGAAGCTTTGAAAAGTCAGAGCTTCCTGCCTTATTTTATACCGAAATTTTATTTTTAATTAATGCCGAAGTAAAATTCGGCAACAATACCAGTAATATTTTTATATGAAAGTCTTAAATCTATTAGTGTTTCTAATGCTCCTGCCCCTTGCAGTGCGTGGCGACTATTGGTCAGACACGGAGTACAAGCGTATCGAACAGAGCATTCGTGAGCCGAAATTCGGTGCAAAGGAATTCCCCATAACGAAATATGGGGCAAGTGTCAATGCAACCCCCGAAAAAAATCAAAAAGCCATCAACAAGGCAATTGAAGCCTGCTCGAAAAAAGGGGGAGGCAAAGTGATTGTTCCTGCCGGAACCTACAACACCGGAGCAATCACCATGAAAAGCCATGTGAATCTCGTGGTTGAAAAAGATGCGAAACTTCAGTTTGTATTCCAACCCGAACTCTATCCCATCGTTCCCACTCGCTGGGAGGGTATCGACTGCTGGAACCTGTCGCCATGTAT
>WFMA01000164.1 GCA_009177195.1 Bacteroidales bacterium
CCATCAACGGAAAGTCGCCCTCCCCTCGTGGACGGTAGGTGCGTGTTACCAACTCTCCTCCGCCCGTAATATCGGAGTAATAGCGATTGAAAATTTCAGCGATTTCGGCAACATACCGCTCGCGGCATGAAGTGATGTATTGAGCCGCGCGGTCCATCTGGATTTCAAGAGCGATGTAGAGCGACGCGTCGGCAACATGCTCCCTGAGCAACTTGTTACGCTGCTCAAGACAGCGGTTGTAACGGATGAGTTCGTCAAGATAAACGGCATCGGCTTGCGATATTATCATGTCGAGCCAACGACGGCGCTCCTCGCCGCTTCCGCGAATGAGGTCGATATCATGGGGCGACGACAACACAAGCGGAAACGCGCCGATATGCTGTGACAACCGCTGATAGGGCTTGCCGCCGCGCTTCAGACTCTTGCGATGACCGCGCGTGATGCCGAATTGCAGCTCCTCATCGACTCCGCGCCTGTCATAACGGGCGTCGATCATCGAAAAATCCTCGTCGCGCCTTATGAGCATAGCATCGGTCATTCCCGAGAAACTCTTGCAGAAGCTCATGTAGTAGATGGCGTCGAGAAGATTGCTCTTCCCCATTCCGTTGTTTCCGAGAAAGCAGTTCACCTTTGGCGAGAAGTCGAGGTCGGCTTCCGCTATATTCTTAAAATTGCATATCCTGATGTGGGTTATGTTCATGACCGCGCCTCGCTATTTTTACCGGCGAGCATCCCGCAGGCGGCGGCGATATCCTCACCGCGTGAAGTGCGTATGGTAGCCGTTATTCCAAGCTCATTAAGACGGTCGCGGAAAGCGATCATCGTGTCATCGTCGGCAGTCTCCAGCGGAGTGTCGGGAATGGCATGGAAGCGTATCAGATTCACCCGGCAGTCAAGCCCCTTGAGCAGACGGGCGAGCGACTGCGCCGAGCGAAGATTGTCGTTCACTCCGCGCCACATTATATATTCTATCGACAGGCGGCGCTGCTTCGAAAAGTCATATCCTCGCAGCATGTCGAGAACGCTTTTAAGCGGATAAGCCTTCTCCACAGGCATGAGCGATTCGCGCTGAGCCGACACCGGCGAGTGGACGCTTATAGCCACATGAACTTTCGTGCCGTCGAGAAGCCTCTTCAGGGTGTCGAGCTTTCCTATCGACGAAACGGTGATGCGCTTTGGGCTCCATGCAAGCCCCCACGGAGCGGTGAGAATCTCAATCGACTTCATCACCGCGTCAGCGTTGTCCATCGGCTCGCCCATCCCCATGAACACAATGTTGGTTAGCGATTCGCTCTCAGGAATGGCAAGAACCTGGTTAAGGATGTCGTAGGAGTCAAGATTTCCATGAAACCCCTGCCGTCCCGTCATGCAGAAACGGCATCCCATGCGGCACCCCGCCTGAGATGACACGCACAGCGTCGCGCGGTCACGGTCGGGAATATACACCGCCTCGATATCTCTGCCGCCCCTGCCGTTGAAAAGATATTTGACAGTCCCGTCCTTGGAGCGGGCTGCGTCCTTAGGCGCCACAAGACCTATGCAATAACGCTCTTTCATCGCCTCCCTGCCTTTTATCGACAGATTGGTCATCGCATCGATCGAATCCACGCGCTTCACATATACCCAGTCGGCAATCTGCTTTGCGGCAAACCTCGGCAAGCGGCACTCCTCAGCGACTGCCGCAAAATCATCAAGCGTCATCCCTATCAAGGGTTTCCTGTCCTTTTCTTCCATAGTGACAAAATTACTCAGAAATTACCAATTTACAAAAATCTTGCCAAAACTCGGTCCATAAAAAGCACGGCGCGGACCCTTGCATTCAGGACCCGCGCCATGTTTTAAAGTATCTTATTTCAATTATTTCTTTGCCGCTCTGCGCTTGTCGGTGAGATAAGCCACCGGAGCTGCGACGAAGATAGTGGCAAGAGTACCGGTGATGACTCCGAAGAGCATTGCGAATGTGAAGCTGCGGATTGATTCACCACCAAGGATGAAGATACACAGAAGCACGAGCAATGTCGAAGCCGAGGTCATGATTGTACGTCCCAACGTGCTGTTGATTGACTGGTTGACAGTCTGATAGAAATTCATCTTGGGATTAAGCTGAACATTTTCACGAACACGGTCAAAGACTACCACGGTATCGTTGATCTGGTAACCGATCACTGTCAGGATCGCAGCGATGAACGACTGGTCGATCTCCATTGAGAACGGAAGAACACCCCAGAAGAGCGAGTAGAAGCCGATGATGGTGAAGGCGGTGAAGGCAACGGCTGCCAAAGCGCCCACCGAGAATGCCACATTGTGGAATCGGAGAAGGATGTAGAGGAACATCGCAATCAATGAAAGGATCACGGCGATGTAAGCGTCTTTCTTCATGTCGGCTGCAATGGTAGGACCAACCTTCTGAGAGCTCTGTATACCCACATTCTCATTGGTGGTTGAGAAATCTTCAAGCGACATTCCGCCGAGTTCCGAGCTAAGTCCGTCATAGAGAATCTTAGTGATTTCAGCGTCAACGCCATCAGTTTCCTCGTCAATCTTATAGTTGGTAGAGATACGCACTTTAGTGTCATTGTCGATAGTGATGACCGAGAGCGAAGAGTTGGGGAACATCGGAGCGAGCTGGCTCTGAAGTTCGGCAGTCTTAACGGGATGGTCGAATTGAACGATGTAGTTACGTCCACCCGAGAAGTCGATACCCTGGTTCATGCCGCGGGCAAACAGTGAGATAACCACGATGGCTACGAAAGCGGCGCAAACACCGAAAGCAACTTTACGCTTGCCGAGGAAGTCAAATTTGGCATTCTGGAACAAGTGTCCGGCAAACTTGGTTGTGAAGGTAAGATTGAGGAACGGTTTTGTCTTGCCGAAAGCAATGAACACCAAGCGGGTCAAGAACACTGCCGTGAAGAACGAGCAGACAATACCGATGATAAGAGTCGTAGCAAATCCCTTGATAGGNCCGGTTCCGTAAAGAAGAAGGATNACGGCGGTGATGATCGAAGTCAAGTTAGAGTCGAAGATCGCTGAGAAAGCGTTGCTGTAACCATCGGCGATAGCCTGATGGATATTCTTTCCTGCGCGAAGCTCCTCCTTGGTACGCTCGAAGATGAGCACGTTAGCGTCGACCGCCATACCGAGAGCGAGCACAATACCGGCGATACCTGAAAGCGTCAACACTGCCTGGAACGATGCGAGAATACCCATCGTGAAGAACAAGTTGCAAACGAGTCCGATATTGGCGATAAGTCCGGGAATAAAGCCATAGACAGCCATCATGAAAATCATGAGGAGCACGAGAGCGATGACGAATGACAGGAATCCGTCATGGATAGCCTGCTTACCGAGCGACGGACCGATAACGGTGTCGCTGACGATGTCGACCTTAGCCGCCATCTTACCTGATTTAAGCACGTTGGCAAGGTCCTTAGCATCCTCAACCGAGAAGTTACCGGTGATCTGAGAACGTCCGCCCTCGATCACGCTGTTGATGCGCGGATAAGAATATACGTGTTCGTCGAGCACGATTGCCACGGGTTTGCCGAGGTTGTTCTGAGTAACGCGAGCCCATGCCTTAGCGCCTTCGCTGTTCATGTCCATCGAAACGTAGTTACCCTGCATATTGTCGAAATCGCTTGTTGCAGAAACCACAACATCACCTGCGAGAGCGGGCTTGCCGTTATTTGAACGAAGAGCGATCAAGGTGTAAAGCTCAGCCTTGCGAACTGCATTGGTGGCAGTGTCGGTGTACTGCACTTCCTGAGGCTTAACCTCCCAACGGAGTTTCAGATTTGAAGGAAGGATGCGCGCTGCGGTGGCAGTGCCGAGGATAGAGTCGATAACTTCACGATGACGCTGAGTAGCCATACCGATCACGGGGCTGCCGGCATAACCGTTTCCGTCGAAATAGCCGAAGAAAGTTTTTGCAACGCCGGTTGAATCGGAACGAAGAGCCTGCTCAAGAGCCATGAGCTGAGACTGAATTTCATCAAGAGTGTAGACCTCATAGAATTCAAGGTTGGCGGAAGCCTTAAGAAGCTCGCGCACACGGTCATGTTCCTTAACGCCCGGAAGTTCGAGAAGGATCTGTCCATCCTTTTCAAGTTCCTGAATGTTGGGAGCGACAACGCCAAACTGGTCGATACGGTTGCGGAGCACATTGGTAGAGCTTGACACACGGTCCTTTACCTCCTGCTTAACCTGAGCTTCAACCTGAGCGCGGTCTTCACCGCGTTTTGCGACGTTCTTGAACACCNCTGCCATGTCGGCTGTGGGATCGATGCGCTGATATTCTTTAAAGAAAGCGGCTACGTAATCGCTTGTCTTTGTTTTCTTAACTACCGAGTCGGTTGCCGCAATCACGCGGTTGAAAGTCTTATTGTCCTCGGCGTTAGCCATAGAACGCAAGATATCGGGAACGGAAACCTGAAGAATCACGTTCATACCTCCCTTAAGGTCGAGACCGAGACCCACGCCCATCTTCTGAACCTGGTTGAAGGTGTAGCCGAATACGGGATAAACTTCCTCTTTACCGATTGAATCGATGTAATTTTTGTAAGCCTTCTGATAGGTGTCGCTATTAGCATCACCGTTGGCTATTACCAACGCATAAGCCTCTGCCTTCTTCTCGTAACGGCTTGTTACCCAGCTAAACGAGAGATAGAACAGACACACGAGCACCAAGAAGATTGCTATCACACCGGAGATTACACTTCCGGTAGTACCTTTGCTTTGCATGTGTTGTTAGTGATATGATATTAAGTTATTAAATATAATTGCACGTTATTTCAGCGTGCAAATATAGTGTTTTTTTTCCTTATAGCCGAAACTTGCGCCTATAATTTTAATACACAAGCGATATATTGTCAATCCAAAGCGTCATTCCGGGGGTCCCTTCATAAGCCACTCCACAGCCCGATGAAGCCATGACGAGCATGTGGGTGGGAGTAGCCGAAGAATCGTCCCAGCCCACTTCCTTTACCGGCACCATCTTCCCCTTGGAGTTTTTCGCATAATAGCAACGGTCTTCAGGAATTAGCGCCATATAGTCCTTATATCGCGCGTCGCCCGATATGTCGCCGTAAAGCACTTCTATCTCATGTCCGTGAACCCACGGGGTTGACTTGCGGTAACGCTCGCGACCCGTTCCCACGCGCTTGGCATAGATATTTCCGTCGGCATCCTCCCAGCGGCGCTGCAAAAGGATGTACACCTCGGCAAAATCCTGCCCCGAAAGATTTTTAGTGGATGTCCCGGTAGCCCTTATGCGCTGCGCTCCCTCAGGAATGAGCACCCTGTAATCGAAACGCAAACTCTTGGGGCGGCGGGTGAAAGGAATCCCCATCTCCATTTTAGAATAAGGATTGCTGGTGTTTCTTATCGGCTCCAGATTGTAGCCCAGATATATCGATCCCGAAACAAGCACTTTCAGGTTNAGAAGCCCCAACACNTTNACNGTCTCTATCTCAGTCATCATTTTGCAGCATCTTCCGCCGGCAGGATTGACATCGGGATAGACTGTGTTGCTCGCTTTAACCACCCCCATAACATCGGCATAGACATTGGANGTCGCCCACGGCGAGCCTCCCATGTTGCGATAAGGTTCAGCCCTGTCGATGACGGCTTCAGGAGCTATCTCATAAACCTGGCGCGTTTTGCCGCCGATGACTTTCGACTCCTTAATGTTTCTCGTGACCCAGTTTTCAAAGTCGGCATATTTCAGCAGCTGCGCCGTCTGCGCGCTCGCCCACATAGCCGGCAGCAATACCGACAGCAAGGAAATCACACGCCTCGCCGTCATTTCCCCACCTTATAAATAAGAGCGGTGGCAAAAGCGGCAATCCCCTCTCCCCTTCCGGTGAAACCGAGTTTTTCAGTAGTGGTGGCTTTAACCGAAACCGCATCGAGGTCAAGCATGAGGTCAGCTGCTATGCGCTCCCTCATCGCCGGAATATGCTCCAGCAATTTAGGCGCCTGAGCCATGATAGTGAGGTCCACATTGCCCGGTTTATATCCGTTCTCTTCAAGAATCTCTCTAACTCTACGCAGCAGAACTCGCGAGTCCACGCCCTTGAAACG
>WFMA01000184.1 GCA_009177195.1 Bacteroidales bacterium
GCGGAAGAGGCTATGTTGTGCCTGAAGATGTCCGCGCTGTAGCGCACGACGTGCTTCGCCACCGCATCGGACTCACTTACGAAGCGGAAGCGAACAACATCACAGCTGACGAAATCGTTTCAAACATCATTGATAAAGTCGAAGTACCCTAATCGTTTAACTCCCGCCTATGGATGCCAACGAACTTCTTAAAAAGGTCAGGAAAATTGAAATCAAGACCAAAGGTCTGTCTCAAAACATCTTTGCCGGTGAATATCATTCTGCGTTCAAAGGACGCGGAATGACATTCAGCGAGGTGCGCGAGTATCAGTATGGCGACGATATCCGCGACATCGATTGGAATGTGACGGCGCGTCACAACCATCCCTACGTGAAGGTTTATGAGGAGGAGCGAGAGCTCACCGTCATGCTCATTGTCGATGTGTCGGGCAGCCGCAACTTTGGCGCTGTCGGAGAGCAAAAACGAGAAATGATTGCCGAAATCGCCGCAACGATAGCATTTTCCGCAATCCAGAACAATGACAAAATCGGCGTAATCTTCTTTTCCGACAAGGTGGAAAAATTCATTCCGCCAAAGAAAGGACGCAAGCACATACTTTTCATAATCCGCGAACTGCTGGATTTCACNCCTGAAAGCCAGGGAACCGATATNGGNGTCGCNGTGCGCTACATGACCGACGCNATTAAAAAGCGNTGCACCACATTTATCATTTCCGACTTCATCGACAGCCACGATTATTATCAGGNGCTCTCCATCGCCAACAACAAGCACGACGTCGCCGCGATACAGGTGTATGACAAGCGCGACGCGCAGCTTCCCGATGTGGGGCTAATGAGAGTGGTGGATCTTGAAACCGGACTTGACCGCTGGGTTAACACGTCATCCAACAAAGTGCGTCAAACATTCAATAAATGGTGGTACGAACGGCAACAGGCGATGATTGACCGCTTCAACAAATGCCGCGTGTCACACACCTCTGTCGCCACCGACGAAGACTATGTGAAAGCGTTGATGTCACTGTTCAAAACACGTGAATTGAGATAAAAATCTATGAAACTAAAGCATATAATATCACTAATCGCCACAATACTGGTTGCGTGGACATCGGCTCATGCCGCACCCATCACGATCAAGGCGTCACTGGACTCAGCCTACATATTAATGGGCAAGCAGACGATGCTCAACATCAATATTGTGCAGGACAAAGGCGTTGTAGGACATTTCATCACCAATAACGGCGACACTCTAACACGCGAAGTCGAAGTGATACAAAATTATGCTCCCGACACCGTGAGCCTCAGCAGCGACAGGGAGGAAATCATTCGTAAAGTTCTGATTCAATCGTTTGATTCAGGGCTTTACACATTGCCACCCTACGTATATGTGGCTGGCAATGAAACTTTGGCTACCACTCCACTCGCGCTTAAAGTGCTTCCGGTAGATGTTGACACACTCCAGACAATCCACGACTATGCCGGAGTTTCCGATCCGGCGATGAAACTGTGGGACTATTTGCCCGATTTCATTGTGGACTACTGGTGGATTTTCCCTATAATTGCATTCATAGTGATGATTATAGGCATCTGGTTGGCATTCTTCAGCGGAAAGAAGCGCATCTCGCTTGCTCCGAAGCAAAAACCGATACCTCCCTACGAGCTCGCTTTGCAACAGCTTGAAAGGCTCAAGTCGGAGAAGCTGTGTGAAAACGGACTCGAAAAAGAATATTATACCCGCTTAACCGAGATTCTACGTAACTATCTTGACAGCCGCTTCGGCATTAACGCCATGGAGATGACTTCATCTCAAATAATAAGGCAACTCAACATGAATGTCGAAACCAAGCCGTCGGCGCCTGTACTGAACAGAATCCTCGAGATGGCTGACTTCGTGAAATTCGCCAAAGTGCGTCCTNTTCCCGANGAAAACCAGGCAGTGTTCAACAATTCCGTAAAATTCATTGAGGACACCAAGCCGGCTCCGGTTGAGGAAGAAAACGATGACACCAATAATGAACCTAATCCCAAATCGAATAAATGATGCAACTCGCCCATCCTGAATATCTTTGGCTTTTCCTGATTTTCATACCGCTCATCGGGTGGTATATCTGGAAGCATCGCAACGCATATCCGGCGATGGAAATATCATCCACATCACCCTATGCGAAGTTGCCGCGCTCATATAAAGAATATCTCCTGCACGGACTGTTCCTGCTGAGACTTGCCGCCATCGGATGTCTCATCATCGTGTTGGCGCGTCCGCAAACCCGCGATAGCTGGCGCACGTCGTCGACCGAAGGTACCGACATCATCATAGCCCTCGACATCTCCTCGTCCATGTTGGCGCGTGACTTCAAGCCCGACCGTTTTGAAGCCGCCAAAGACGTGGCGGCAAAATTCGTCGCCGGCAGAGAAACCGACAATATCGGCGTTGTCATCTTCGCCGGGGAAAGCTTTACCGCCGTGCCGATGACCACCGACCGTTCTCTCCTTGCCAATTATATCCATGACATAAAAATNGGAATGCTTGAGGACGGAACCGCTATAGGCGACGGACTCGCAACCTCCATAAATCGAATTAAAGACGGAAAAGCAAAATCAAAAAGCATAATCCTCATCACCGACGGAACAAACAACACCGGAAACGTNGCGCCGCTGACTGCCGCCGAAATCGCCAAGAAGTTTGACATAAAGGTCTACACTATCGGTGTGGGTAAAAACGGCACAGCGCCTATGCCACAGCAGAATTATTATGGCGGCATTGATTACGTGAACATGCCTGTGGTTATCGACGAAGCTACGTTGCAATCAATCGCTTCCACTACAGGAGGCAAATATTTCCGTGCAACAAGCAACTCGGTGCTGAAAGATATATTTGCAGAAATCGACCAACTTGAAAAGACTCAGATGGACGTAAGACACTTCTCCCACACCGAGGACAATTACATGATGTGGGCGTGGCTTGCCGTCGGTTTTTTCCTGTTTGAAATACTGTTGCGCCACACCGTGTTGCGCACAATCCCGTAAACTAATTAAAATTTAGGAGCAAGCCTATGTTCAGTTTCGCAAATCCTCATTTACTATATCTCCTATTCCTGCTTCCGGTCGTGGCAGGGCTCTTCTTTCTTGCACGGCTCGCACGTCGCAAGAAGCTCGCCCGCTATGGCAAAATAGCAAATTTGGAGCACCTGATGCCCGAGGCATCACGCTATAAACCCGGCATCAAACTCGTTCTTCAGCTTCTTGCCATAGCAGCGCTTGTTATCGTCCTTGCTCGCCCACGCGCCGGAGCTAAAGAGGAAACATCGGAAGTGCAGGGAATCGAGGTGATGATATGTCTTGACGTGTCCAATTCAATGCTCGCCTCATCCAACGACGACCCCAAGGGTGTCTCCAGGCTGCAAAGGGCAAAACTCGTCCTGGAGAAACTTATTGACAAACTTGATAATGACAAAATAGGTCTCATCGTGTTTGCCGGCGACGCTTACACCCAGCTGCCCATCACTACCGATTTCGTGTCGGCAAAAATGTTTCTCAACAGCATCTCCACCGAAATGGTTCCCTCGCAAGGCACCACGATCGGAGCCGCAATAGAAATGGCGATGAACTCGTTCACCCCCTCGGAAGACATGCAGAAAGCGATCATCATAATCACTGACGGTGAAAGTTTTGACGACGACCCGATAGCCGCAGCTAAATCGGCGGCAGAGCAAGGGGTGCAGGTGGACGTGATAGGTCTTGGCTCGACAAAAGGAGCCCTGATCCCTATTGGCAAAAACGGACAATTCCTGAAAGATGACCAAGGGAATCCCGTGACCACCCGCCTCAACGAGGAAATGGCAAAAGAGATAGCCCAAAGCGGCAACGGAATTTATGTGCAAGGAGCCTCTTCAACCGTGGTTAACGATGTCGCCGAGCAACTCGACACACTCGCCAAAAACAATATCGAGAGAGTTGTCTATGCCGCAAGCGCCGAACAGTTCCCGGTATTCGCATGGCTCGCGCTCATTTTCATCATTCTCGACATCTTTATGCTCGACCGCAAAATCGGATGGCTCAAAAAGATTAACTTCTTCAGCAAGCAAAATAAGAAACTATGAAGAAACTGATATTATTACTCCTTTCTTTTGTGTCACTGCTGCCGGCATTTGCCGACGGCAACAGTGTTGACACGTCGACCCGAAAGGAACGCAACTATATACGCCAAGGCAACACCCTCTATAACGAAAAGCGATTCGCAGAAGCCGAGGTGGCTTACCGTAAAGCTCTTGAAGAAAATGCGGCAAGCGAGGTAGCCATGTACAATCTCGCCACCTCCCTTATCCGCCAAGCCGGAAGCGCCGATCCCAATTCAGGCAACAACCCCATGCAGGAAGCGTCGAGCATTTTGCAAAATCTCGCACGCTACGCGCAACAATCATCGATTGCCGAAAAAGCCTATTACAACATGGGCAACATGGCGTTCAATCAGCAGCAATATGATCAGGCGATAAATATGTATAAAGGCGCCTTGAGGAAGAATCCCGACAACGACAAAGCCCGCCAGAATCTCCGACTCGCGCAGCTGAAGCGCCAAGAGCAGCAGAATCAGGACCAGAATCAAGATCAAGACAAACAGGATCAGAATCAGCAGGACCAGCAGCAAGACAAGCAGGACCAGCAGAATCAGGATCAGAATCAAGATCAGGACAAGGACCAGAACAAACAGCCCAATCAGGATAAGAAAGACGAGCAGAAGCAGCAGCCCCAGCAACAACAGGGAAGCATCAGCAACGAAAATGCCAACAAAATCCTGAAGGCTATGGAGAATGAAGAGAACGCCACCCGACGAAAAGTGCAGGAACAGCAGAAAAACGAAGCGGCGTCATCATCGCGCGTACGCGGAAAACAATGGTAAGAACCTTCGAAGACATTTGATTATGAAAAGACGACTAATAGCACTACTGACTTTCATCACTGTTATTTCAGGGATTGCCATCGCTGAAACATCGTTCACGGTGATTCCTCCGCGCACCGTCATCGCCGGCAACAAATTCAGCGTCACTTTCCGACTAAAAAATGCCGAAGGATCAGGAATAAAGGTGCCTGACATCGATGGATGCACGCTGCTTTACGGTCCGGCTACCTCCACGATGAAGAGTTATGAATTTGTCAATGGAAAGCAAAGTTCGTCATCAACGGTAGATTATTCCTATACCTACAGGGCAGTGGAACCGGGTGAGCACACCATCGGAGAAGCCCGCATCACCGTGGGTAACAAGGTCTACACATCATCCCCTGTCAAATTCATAGTACTGCCCCCCGATAAAGCAGCATCGGCAGGAACAGGAGCGAGAGTTGACGACATCAGCAGCCAAACGCCTGACAAATCAGTGTCGGCTAACGATGTCTTCGTCAGAATCATATTGAACAAATCACACGCTTATGAGCAGGAAGCGATCCTGTGTACCATCAAGCTCTACACGAAATACAGCATCAGCTCATTCCTGCCCACAACCCAGCCGGCATTTGACGGATTCCTCATCGAGGAGCTGAATCTCCAGCCGCAGCTTAATGAAATGGAGCATTATAACGGGCAAAATTACATGACGGCTGTGTTGAAGCAGTGCATAATATTCCCGCAAAAGTCGGGAAAGCTGACAATAAATTCAGGCAAATACGACATCACGGTGGTGCAACATGAGCGCTTCTCTGGATTCTGGGGAGGTTCTCGTCCTGTAGAAAAGGAGATTCACGTGAGTTCCAACTCGGCATCCATCAATATCACCCCCCTGCCCCAGCCCCAACCGGCAGGCTTCTCGGGAGCAGTGGGAAACTATTCCATCGACAGCCGTCTAAGCGCCTCGACATTCCGCACCAACGAGGCGGCATCGTTGATCTATACAATAAAAGGAACCGGAAACATCAAGTCGATCCACGAGCCGGAAATCGATTTCCCGTCAGAGTTTGAGCAGTACACGCCCCAGACCGACGTAACATCCCATGTTACCGGCTCAAATGTTTCAGGACAGATGACGATCGACTACACTTTCGTGCCTCAAAATGTGGGCGAATTCAAAATCGGCGCCGACAATTTTGTCTATTTCAATCCGGAAACCGGAAAATATGTCACACTCACCACACCATCCTACGATATCAAGGTAGCGCAAGGCGCGGCTGTGTCATCGACGGCTTCGGTGTTCAACAAACAAGCCATCGCAAGCAAAAACACCGACATTCTCCACATAAAGATGGGCAACCTCAATTTAAAGAAATCCCATGAATTCTATTTCAATTCATGGTGGTATATTCCATCCTATATCGTACTCGCGCTTGCCCTCACTCTGCTTATCATATTCTATCGCAAGCAGGTTAAACTGAACGCCGACCTCCAAGGAAGGCGTCTTGCCAATGCCGACAAAGTGGCGCGCAAGCGATTGAAACTTGCGAAGCAATACATGACGGCACATGATAATGACCGTTTTTATGAAGAGATTCTGCGCGCCCTGTGGGGATATTTCAGCGACAAACTGGGCATCCCGGTTTCTCAGCTGTCACGAGAGAACATCACCCAGCAGCTCACCGCCTACGGTGTATCTCAAGAGTTGATTGACTCGTCGATGNCACTNATTGACGANTGCGAAATGGCGCGTTACTCCCCCGCGCGAAGCGAAGAACAAATCGAAGAGCTTTATAAACAGGCTTCCGGAATCATGAACGAAATGGAACGCACAAAACGAGCTAAAATTTAAGGCAATGAAAAGACAGCTACTTACACTCGCCCTTATTATCGGAGGGATAATGTCAATGACTTCACAGACATTGACCCAGCTTGCCGACTCAGCATATATGAACGACAACTTCGCAAAAGCGACTGAATTGTATCTTGAAATAGCCGCAACCGAAGGTACTTCCTCCAACTTATATTATAATATCGGCAATTCCTATTATCGCCAGGGAAAGCTCGGCAAAGCCATCCTTTATTATGAAAAAGCGTTGAGGCTTGACCCGTCAAACAAGGACGCAAGAGCCAATCTGGAATTTGTCAACACCAAAATCACCGATGAGCCTGGCGATCGCGGCATGTTCATCTCCAACACGGTGAACGGATTCGCCCAGAAAGTGCCGGCAAACACCTGGGCACTCCTCGCAATAGGCGCGTTTATCCTGTTTTTAGCGGCAGTATCGGCTTATGTTTTCTCGTCCAACATCACTTTGCGGAAAACCGGATTCTTCGGAGGAATAATTTTGATTTTCATCTGTATCGCCGCCAATATTTTCGCATCGATAGCGACTCGCTACTCAACATCATCGAAAGACGCAGTCATCATAGTTCCGTCCACATTGCTCAGCACATCGCCGCGCGCGCCTAAAGACCGCTCGGAAGAAGCGCTGTTGCTCCATGAGGGAACCGTGGTGCAGATTATCGATTCGGTGACTACCCGCATAGACTCAGTATCGACAAAATGGTATGACGTTCAAGTCGATAACAATAATCGGGCATGGATTAACGGAAATGCGATTGAACGCATTTAGTCAAACATGTTTTAAAACACCTTTCTTTTATGCGGATAAAATTTGGAAGTCTGACGTAAAAACACTAATTTTAACGACATCAACAACCAAATAACGAATTACTAACTCATAAAATTTATAGTATCATGACTAAGACCATTTCCTTCAACGACCTTCGCCGCATCAAAGACAGCCTTCCCGACGGCTCAATGCATAAAATAGCCGACAAACTCAATTGCACGGTACAGACCGTACGCAACTATTTCGGCGGCAGCAACTACCAGTTTGGACAAAACGTGGGCGTACACATCGAGCCGGGTCCTGATGGAGGAATCGTGGTTCTTGACGACACTACCATCTATGACATGGCGATCGCCATCCTCGAAGAGGAAGCTCAAAAGTCAGCCGAATAACCGTACTTATCAGCTGATACCCGATGGCAGAAGACCGCCTGATAACAGTGGCAATCCACACATACGAGCACGCCGTTCAGCTCAAGAATTTACTTGAGAGTGAGGGCGTGCCCGTTGCTTTGCATAACGTAAATCTCACCCATCCCGTCGTGTCGAGCGGCGTCAGAGTGCGCATAAAAGAAGCCGACCTTCCGCTTGCGTTGCGCATAATCGAGAATACCGAGATTTTCTGTGCAAAAAACGACTCCCCGTCAGCGGGCACGCAGCACACATTTGCGGTTCCCATCGATTTCAGCCCCCACTCCACAAAGGCATGTGACATCGCATTCCGTCTCGCCCATCGCCACAAGGCGTCGATAAAACTCATTCACGCCTATCTTGACCCGTATGTCACCGGCGAAGTTCAGCTTAACGACACCATGACCTACGACATCGCCAATGTTGAATTGCGCGATGAACTCGACTCAGAGTCAAAGAAACTCATGGCTGAATTTTCAGCCAAACTGCGCCAACGNATAAAGACGGGCGAACTGCCGGCTGTCAAATTCACGACCGAAGTAGCCGAAGGGGTGCCGGAAGAGGTGATTGTCGAATATGCCAAGGAAAACAATCCTGAGATGATAATAATGGGCACACGCGGAGCCGACACAAAAGAGAAACAACTCATAGGAAGCGTGACCGCCGAAGTGCTCGATTCATGCCGCCGNCCGGTCTTCACGGTTCCGGAATCGGTGAATCTCAACCTCATTACCGACATCAGGCATGCCGTGTTCTTCTGNAACCTCGCTCAAGAGGACCTGCTTGCCCTTGACGCTTTGTATCGAATATTTTCAGAAGAAAGACTCGAAGTGACCATTGTCCATGTTCCGTCAAAAAAAGGCGCGGCAAATGTTTCATCGTCATTCGACAAGCTCATGGAGTATTGCGCGAACCACTATCCTCGCTTCACCTTCAAGAGAGCCAACGTCAGTCTCCCGGGAATCGTGGATGATTTCAAAGAGATCGAANAGCAGCAACGCGTGGACCTTATCGCCATGCCCAATAAAAAGAAAAACATCTTTGCCCGGCTTTTCAACCCGTCGCTCGCTCATAAACTCCTCTTCCACTCCGACATACCGATGATTGTGATTCCCGTGTGAGCCGGCATTTACACCCGCAATCCATAATCGATAAATCTTTAACCACATTCCTTCATTTCCAAAGGAAAATACTTTCATGTTTGAAAATTATTCTTTAAATTTGCAGTCGTTTTTGGCTCAAAGGGTTAACTATGCCCTGACTCAAACAAAAGATTAACAGAACAACAATGATAACAATCACTTTTCCTGACAAGAGCACACGCCAATATGAATCGGGCGTGACTCCGCTTCAGATTGCAGAAAGCATCTCTCCGCGATTGGCTCAAGACATTTTAGCCGCAAGCGTAAATGGCGAAGAATGGGACATCAGCCGTCCAATCGAGAAGGATGGAGAAATAAAGCTTTTCAAATGGGACGACCCTGAAGGCAAGCATGCGTTCTGGCACAGTTCAGCCCACCTGCTCGCCGAAGCCCTCCAAGAACTTTTCCCGGGGGTTAAATTCGGCATCGGTCCTGCGATTGAAAACGGTTTCTACTATGATATAGACCCCAACGGCAACACCATTACAGCCGCCGATTTCCCTAAAATCGAGGCGAAGATGCTTGAACTCGCTCAAAAGAAAGAAGCGATCGTACGCGCTGACATCAGTAAAGACGACGCGCTGAAACTATTCGGCGACCGCAACGAAGAGTATAAGTGCGAGCTCATCAGTGAACTTGAGGACGGACATATCACCACCTACACTCAGGGGAATTTCACCGACCTTTGCCGCGGCCCCCACATTCCTAACACCGCCCCCATCAAGGCAGTGAAAATAACATCGCTCGCAGGAGCCTACTGGCGCGGCGACGAGAAACGCAATCAGCTTGTGCGCGTTTACGGAATAACTTTCCCGAAAAAGAAAATGCTTGACGAGTATCTCGCAATTCTCGAAGAGGCAAAAAAACGCGACCACCGCAAGCTCGGAAAAGAAATGGAACTGTTCGCCTTCTCATCCAATGTCGGAGCAGGACTCCCCTTGTGGTTGCCTAAAGGCGCCGCTCTCCGCGACCGTCTTGAGCAGTTCCTTCGCAANATCCAGAAACGCNACGGCTACCTNCAGGTAATAACTCCNCACATCGGCAACAAGGCGCTCTACGTNACCTCAGNGCATTACGCAAAATATGGCAAAGATTCTTTCCAGCCTATTCACACCCCTGAAGAAGGCGAAGAATACTTGCTGAAACCTATGAACTGCCCTCACCACTGTGAGATATTCAAGGCTTATCCGAGATCTTACCGTGATCTCCCCATGCGCCTTGCTGAATTCGGAACAGTTTACCGTTACGAACAGAGCGGCGAGCTTCACGGACTGACACGTGTGCGCGGATTTACTCAGGACGACGCCCACATCTTCTGCGCTCCTGAACAGATAAAAGACGAGTTCCTGAAGGTGATGGATATCATTTTCTACATCTTCAAGGCTCTCAAATTTGAGAACTTCGAGGCTCAGATTTCATTGCGCGATCCCAAGAACAAGGAAAAATATATCGGAACTGATGAAAACTGGCATCTTGCCGAGAACGCCATCATCGAGGCATGCGCGGAAAAGGGACTGAACGCCCGCACCGAGCTCGGTGAAGCCGCTTTCTACGGACCGAAACTCGACTTCATGGTNAAAGACGCNATCGGNCGCCGNTGGCAGCTCGGCACNATTCAGGTNGACTANAANCTNCCNGANNGNTTCCAGCTNGAATATACCGGNNCCGACAACCAGAANCATCGNCCGGTGATGATCCACCGNGCNCCNTTCGGATCNATGGAACGCTTNGTNGCCGTNCTTCTNGAGCANACTGCNGGNCGTCTTCCCNTTGTGGCTCGCTCCCGAGCAGGCAGTGGTGCTTCCCATCAGCGAGAAGTTCAACGACTATGCCTACGAAGTGGCGAAGCAGCTAAATGCCGCCGATCTTCGTGTTGTGGTCGATGACCGAAATGAGAAAATCGGAAAGAAAATTCGCGATAATGAGCTCAAAAGAATCCCCTACATGCTCGTTGTTGGAGAAAAAGAAGCACAAAATGGCGAAATTTCTGTAAGAAAACAAGGAGAAGGTGATAAAGGTACGATGAAAATTGCTACCTTTGCAGAATATTTGACCAACGAGGTCAACAACATGATTAATCAATAAAGTAACTGAATGGACAACAAGCCAGGCTATCAGGGTGGACCCAACCGAGGAAACAACCCGCAGCAACGTAGAGGACCGCAGCAAAAAGATAAGGAGCCCTACGCAATCAACGAACGCATTAGAGCCCGCGAGGTGCGCCTTGTCGGTGACAATGTGGAAGCCGGTATATATTCTATTCATGAAGCATTGCGCCTTGCTGAAGAGCAAGAGCTTGACTTGATTGAGATTTCGCCCAACGCCGAGCCTCCGGTATGCAAGATCCTTGACTATCAAAAGTATCTTTACCAGCAGAAAAAGAGGCTGAAAGAGCAGAAAGCTAAATCGACCAAAGTGGTAGTTAAGGAAATCAGATTCGGTCCCCAGACCGATGACCATGACTACAACTTCAAGTTGAAGCATGCTCAGGGATTCCTCAAAGAAGGAGCCAAGGTGAAGGCGTATGTGTTTTTCCGCGGACGCTCGATTCTGTTCAAGGAACAAGGAGAAGTGCTTCTGCTTCGTTTTGCCAACGATCTTGAGGACATAGGCAAGCTTGAGCAGATGCCTGTTCTTGAGGGAAAAAGAATGACGATCATGCTGTCGCCCAAAAAGAAATAAGACAAACAACCGCAGTAAACCTGCACAATTTTATACACTCTTAAAATTTTCAAACAAAATGCCAAAGATTAAAACTAATTCCGGTGCCAAAAAGAGGTTCGCCCTTACCGGATCAGGAAAAATCAAAAGAAAACATGCCTTTAAGAGTCACATCTTGACTAAGAAGACTAAAAAGCAGAAACGCAACTTGACTCACTTCGGTCTTGTCGCTAAAGTCGACACTCACGAAGTAAAACAGCTCCTTGCTCTATAACGAGGCAACTGAACCGCAATCTCTGTTTTTTAACTTGTGATTTAAACATCATTATTAACCGAATGCACAGCAAATAAAGAGCAAAAGAAAGCCGCTGACATTCAAAAATCATTACAAAAATGCCAAGATCAGTAAATCATGTTGCTTCAAGAGCACGCAGAAAGAAAATCTTAAAACTCACCCGTGGTTATTACGGAGCGCGTAAAAATGTGTGGACCGTTGCCAAGAACACTTGGGAAAAAGGTTTGACCTACGCTTACCGTGACCGCAAAGATAAAAAAGGCAACTTCCGCTCATTGTGGATTCAGCGTATCAACGCAGCTGCCCGCGAAGAGAACCTCAGCTACTCTAAGCTTATGGGTCTCATCCACAAATCAGGCATCGAGATCAACCGCAAAGTTCTTGCCGATCTCGCGCTTAACAACCCCGCAGCTTTCAAAGCCGTAGTTGAAAAAGTTAAGAACGCCTAATCATACTCCCCATAATTAAGGGAGAGCAGGGAATGCCGATCGGCATTCCCTGCTTCTTTTTTTTGCAACCTGACAAGGAGCCCACAATCATAGCCTCGACTCTGCAGGAAGCATGTCGTTCTTACTGAACTCCCGAATCACGGCGGCATTCCCTGACCCGAGGTGCCGCTTCGCTCTACCCCGGGCTATTCTATGACCGCCCTACAGATCTGCATTGCTATTGCAATCGTTTTGTGCTCACCTGCGACAAACCCCGGTTGCGAGCCTGAAAGGCTCACCTTTATGGATAACCCGACACTACGAGCGAAGCGAGGTGTGCCGGGAGCACCGTCCGCCCCGGTCCGCGAGCCTGAAAGGCTCACACCTATGGATAACCGGGCAGAGTGAGCGTTAGCGAACTCTGTCCGGAAAACGAAAGCAAAAGACCGCACTCTGCAAAGAGTGCCCCCTAAATCCACTTACGGGAAACCGAACCCGAAGGGTTCATCCATCAATAGCCGTGGGTGAAGCCCGCAGGGCGGAACCCACGGAAACAGGCATCCCCCACAAAATCCGATTCTGAAAGAATCATCAATCCGTGCCGTTCCTACAGAACTCCGAATCACGGCGGCATTCCCTGCCCCGGGGTGCCGATTCGCTCCATCCCGGGCTATTCTCTGACGGTCCTTCAGACCGCCCCCCGCCCGCAAAAAAAATTCAGGGGGTGGGACAATTTGTGGGTAAATCCCCTCCCTCCATGCATTACCTTTGCAAAAAATCAATCTAATACTAACCCAAAATGCGCAACACCGTCCACATCCCACGCCCCCGGCGCGAGGTCCTCATGACCTCCGCGTCCTACACCGCGTCATTCCGCATGTGGCGCGGATTGCCCTTAACACACCGCCAATCATGTCTAATCGAAATCCTCGAGCGGCTGCGGCACTCCGCCGCCCGCTCACCCCGAGTGTTCATCAACGATCCCGAAGA
>WFMA01000168.1 GCA_009177195.1 Bacteroidales bacterium
GAGTTGAGGTGGCGCAGGTGATAGACTTTTCTTGCCTCCTGTTCAAGCCCTTGCTCCATCATCGCCTCGACGCGGCGGTTGATGCGGTCGAAAAGCTGTTCGCGGGGATAGTCGATCATCATGGTGACGATGTCAAAAGGGCGTTGCTTCGAGGCGCCGGTGCGCAGAGAGGAGTAGGGCGCGCCCGCTTCGAGGCATATTTCAATGGCGTGTATGAGTCGGCGGTGGTTGGACGGATCGGCTTGAGCGAGATAGTCGGGGTCGAGATTGCGCAGCATGAGGCGGATACCTTCGATGCCCTCCTCGTCATAAAGTTGCATCACGTGGGCGCGCACACCGGGGCTCACGGTGGGGAGCTCGTCGATGCCGCGGGTAACGGCGTCGATATACATCATCGAGCCGCCACACATCACAACCTTGTCATTTTTCTCCCAAAGCCGGGGCAGGAGCTTCATGACATCCTCTTCATAGCGTGCGGCACTGTAATATTCGTCGAGCCCGAGGGTTCCGACAAAATGATGTTTCACAGCGGCTAGTTGCTGAGGGGTGGGCGCGGCGGTGCCGATGGGGATGTCACGAAAAAGCTGGCGCGAGTCAGCCGAGATGATTTCGCATCCCAGCTGTCGCGCCAGTTTTATTGATAAGTCGGTTTTTCCCGATCCGGTGGGACCGGTGATGATGATAAGAGTAGGTCGGCGGTGTTGCTCCATCGGTTATCGCTGGGCAACGAGACGCGCTATTTCAACAATCACGTCGACAGCTTTTTCCATCGACTGAATGGGAACGAACTCATAGCGTCCGTGGAAATTTAGCCCGCCGGCAAAGATGTTGGGGCAGGGGAGCCCTTTGAAAGATAGCTGGGCTCCGTCGGTTCCGCCACGGATGGGAACGACGTGGGGTGTGACTCCGACATTCTTCATCGCCTGCTCGGCAATCTCGATCACGTGCATCACCGGCTCGATTTTCTCTCTCATGTTGTAATACTGATCCTTGATGTCGAGAGAAGCGCAGTTGGGATACTCGTTGTTGATTTTGCGTATGAGGTGTTCAAGTTCCTTTTTGCGGCGCTCGAAACGATCGCGGTCATGGTCGCGGATAATGTAGGTGACAACTGTTTTCTCCACATTTCCCTCGATCGAGATGAGGTGGTAGAAGCCTTCGTAGCCTTCGGTGTGCTCCGGGGTTTCCCAGCGCGGAAGCATTGAGGTGAAGGTGTTGGCGATGCGGATGGAGTTGATCATCTTGTGCTTGGCGTAGCCGGGGTGTACGTTGCGTCCGGTGAAGGTTATGCGTGCCACGGCGGCGTTGAAGTTTTCGTATTCAAGTTCGCCAATCTCGCCGCCGTCCATTGTATAAGCCCATTCGGCTGCGAATTTGGCAACGTCAAATTTATGCGCGCCTTGTCCTATCTCTTCATCTGGGTTGAAGGCTATGCGTATTTTGCCATGCTTGATTTCGGGATGGTCCTTGAGATGCTTTACTGCGGTGATGATTTCGGCTATTCCGGCTTTGTCGTCGGCTCCGAGCAGGGTGTTTCCGTCGGTCACAATCAACGCCTGTCCCTTGTAGTGGTCAAGTTCGGGAAATTCGCGCGGTGACAGCACGATGCCTTTCTCGGCGTTGAGGGTGATGTCGCCCCCTTCGTAGTTTTCGATAATGCGCGGTTTCACGTGCTTTCCCGAAAGGTCGGGCGAGGTGTCGAGATGGGCGATGAAGCCGATGGTGGGTACAGGCTGGTCGGTGTTGGCGGGGAGTGTCGCCATAAGATAACCGTTGTCATCGAGCGATATTTCGCTCAGTCCCAGTTCGCGGAGCTCCTCTTCAAGATGCTGGGCGAAAATCATTTGTCCCGGTGTCGAAGGCCATAGATTGGTGAATTCGTCACTCTGGGTGTCAAATTTCACGTATTTCAGAAATCTGTCGACTACGTTCATAGTTTTTTGATTTATGGATTATCTTTTTAATCGTTGCCGGAGTTCCCTGCAACCATATTTTCACAAAGATAATGATTTTTCTAAATAAAACTACGAAAACGCGCCTCAAAAGAATTCAATGCTCCGAGCCGTAGGGTTGTGGGGGTTCGGCGGCGATGGAAGTCTCCCGGTCGATTTCCTCACGGTAGGGGTCTTTGGGTCGGAATCGGTTCAGGTAATTGCGGTTGAGGTGGTGCTCGATTTCAAGGAGGGTCTCTCGGCGACATTCGGGACGTAACTGGCACTCCCACACGGTCATCACGCTCCAGCCCAGCTGTCGGAGCCGCTCCTTGTTCTCCTCGTCACGCTCTCGGTTGCGTCTTATTTTCGTTTCCCAATACTCTCGGTTGGATTTCGGCAGCCTAAGGTGGGGCTCATGTCCGTGCCAGAAACAGCCGTGGATGAAGATTGCCACGCCATATTTTTTCAGGACGATGTCGGGCGAGCCGGGGAGTGAGCGCAGAGTTTTCCGGTAGCGATAGCCGCGCGAATAAAGATAGCGGCGCACAATCAATTCGGGCTTCGTGTCCTTGCTCTTGACGCGCGACATGCACTTCGACCGTTGCTGTTTGCTCAATACATCCATATCATATAAACGCTTCAAGCTCGCATTTTCTTATCGCTGAGTCGAAAAATGATTGCCGCCGCATGTTGTGCAGCAGATATTCTTGCCTGATTCCCCCAATCGGCTATCTTTGTAACTTAAAGGATATAATTATGGCAAAGAGAATAGTTACAAGGGTGGGCAATGTGTTCTGTGTCGAATTTGATGACAGATATAAATGCTTCTTTCAGTTTATAGCTATAGATTGCGAGAGTCTTGGCGGATCTACTATCCGAGTGTTCAAGCGTCGTTATCCAATAGATTATAAGCCTAATCTTGAAGAGATAGTTCATGACGAAATCCTGTTTTATGCCAATACGATATTGCGTGTGGGCATTGATATGGGAACATGGTATAAGGTGGGAAGCTATTCCAAGGATTTGGGGCTTGACGAACTTGAGAAAATATGGTTTACAACAACAGGAAGTCCCAATAAGGAAGGAATATGTGTGGCGAATGATAGGTGGCACATCTGGCATCCTGCAAAACTCAATTCAGGGACATATGTCAATACAGAATATGTTCGTGAGCTGCTGGCTCGGAATGAAAAGATATTTACAGGTGGTGTTGCTCCGTATGTTAATATTGCGCCTCGTATAAAATGTGGCTATTCCACCTGGACTGCTGTTGAGTATTCGGTTCTGCNCNGNGTTCCTCGTGAGGACGTTGACAGTTATACGAAGCGAGAGGANGNAGGAGTTGTGCGTTACACTCATTTCTATGGAGCCGATGCNGTTCANGAGGTTATTGTGGATGGNANNGGNNGAATCATCCGTCTTGATCGTGATCATNCCGANGATGACGGATATGAATTGCGGCGNGCCAANTTTTGGGAAACGAACTGGANTNTNCNNGANTTCATAACCGNCGAGGAATTTGAGGATGCTTGGCATCAAAATTAAATTTTAAGGGTATATGTATTTGAAGATTATAATTTGCTTATTGTTGATAAATTTGCCTCAACTTACATTCAAAGGAATAAAAATGGAAAATGAAATTGTTTCGTGGCTGAACCGCATTGACACCAATGAGGTTGTGCCTGCCGANATTTCGGCGCTCAACGTGGGTCTTTTTGAGTCGGAAGACGGNTATCGCCTCTATTTGACGGGNGCAGTCAATTATGACGCCGATGATGATGACTGGGCGTGTGACCAAGATTATGAACCCGCCGAGAAGTATATCCCGGTATCGGTGGGCGGAGATATGGACTGGGAGAGTTTTTTGAACAGCGCTATAGCGATTGTGAAGAAGTATCTCGCCGAGCATCCCGAGTCGAAAGTGTTTGACCGCATTGTTACCGTGGGGTTTGATGACGGCGACCTGACGAGAGTGAAATAACGGTAAAAAGGCGAGAGGGCTGACAACACTGTCAGCCCTCTTCGTTGTAATGCGGCTTATTCTTCTTCGGCAAACATGGGATCCCAGGCGGGAAGCATGGTGGGCTTCTGTTTCAAGACCTCTTTCACCTTGGGAGTGATATATTTCTTGTCGACAACGAGGCGGAACATGTATTCGTCAAACCATCGGTCGGTCATGATGAGGTGTNCGTCGTTGNCNCCCGGACCCCAGCTGTTTTCCACCATCCACTTGCGCGGCTTTCCGTTTTCGTCGATGTCCACGGCAACGAGGGTCATGGCGTGGGACGACGAGCTGGCAAAGGTGCGGATGCGGTCGGCTTTGTCCATTCCGAATTTTGTTCCGAACAGCGACTCGTAGTCGAAGTGGTCCACGTCGAGCACTCCGCGGGCGCGNTCGAAACTCTTGCCCACGTCGCAGGAGAAGTACATCATGTCGTCGCCCTTGATCGAGGCTATCGCCATCTCCTTGATGTCGTCGATGGGGAGGTTGACGTAGGTCCAGTTCTGCCCGTCGTAGGCGTGGCGGTCATAGTCGATCTCATACAAGCGGTAGAACTCGCGGGTGGGATCGTTCATGAGCATCACATAATCGTTTTTGAGGTCTTTCCCGGCATATTCCTTGTAGAACTCCTGAGGAGTGTAGACGCGGGTGTCGATAATGTTGCCGTCGGTATCCTTTCGTGTCCAGGTGAACTCTGTGGGGGGAACGCCCAGCGTGAGGGCAAGCATTCGGTAGGTTTCGCCGAGCATCTCTGTTTTCCGGTCGGCGAGCTTTTCGGGAGAAGCTCCGTCGGCTTGCATCTTGCGCAGTTCAAGCCCCCACTCTTTCAATTTCCATCCAAGAAGAGTTCTCATTTTCGTGGTGTTGTTGCTGCTGTAGGTTTCGAGCATCACCTCGGCGGGGACCACGCCATATTTCATGATGTTGTCGGAGAGCCCGGTGTATTGTCCGCCGTCGCTGAGCGGATGCTGGAACAGCCACTCCACCGTCTTGTCGTCCATCGGCTTGGAAGCGGTGTCGATGATTCCCTGCAGGAAAAGGTTGGATTTTTCAAGCTGGTCCCAGAAGAAATTGTAGTTTTGCGACAGCTCCAGCCGGGGCAAATTGTGCTGAGCCATCATGCGGGCGCGCAACACGTTGAGCCCGGTGAAGAGCCAGCATCGTCCCGACGACTGCTGGTCGGTGATACCCTTGCTTTTCACGCGGTGGGAGAAATCAGTGTTGAAGCTGTTCTTGTTGTCGGCGTTTACGGCGAGGTTGTCGATGCTGTTGGCAGCGATGGCGTTGTGTATCGCGCGGTCGGCGGGAGTGCCTTGATAGGCTGCCTTGATTTGTTCCATCATCGCCGGGGTTATTCCGCCCGGAGAATCGGCATTTGCCGTCGCCGCTGCAATGGCGAGCAGAGCGGCGGAAACGAAATATTTTTTCATATAGGCAAAAATGAATTAATAATGTGATAAATGGTAGTTTTCATTGCAAATATAGCGATTTTTTTCTTGGGAGGATAGCGGATTTTGGAGTAACTTTGCCTTCTCCATTTATTATATCGCCGATAATGACCTATACTGCATCGCAAATAGCCGGAATGCTTGAAGTTCCGGCACCCCGATATCCCGACAGCGATATCGACACGCTGCTCACCGACTCCAGAGCGCTCACCTATCCGGAGCGGTCGCTGTTTTTCGCCATAAAGACACCGACCAACGACGGACACCGCTACATCACGGAGCTTATTGATCGCGGGGTGAGAAATTTTGTTGTCGAGACTGTTCCTGACGGGGCTGATGTCGACGGGGTGAATTTCTACGTGGTGCCCGATGTCGAAAAGGCTCTTGCAAGCCTTGCCGCCCGCCACAGGGCGGAGTTTGGCATTCCGGTTATCGGCATCACGGGCAGCCGGGGCAAAACGGTGGTCAAGGAGTGGCTCAACCGCATGTTGCGACACGATTTTCGCATAGCTCGCAGTCCGCGCAGCTTCAACAGCCACATCGGCGTGCCGCTGTCGGTGTGGGGCATCGATGCCGACACCAGTCTCGGGATATTTGAGGCGGGGATATCGACCACCGGCGAAATGGAGATTTTGCGTGAGATAATACGACCTACGCTTGGCATACTGACCAATATAGGCTCAGCCCACGACGACGGGTTTAAAAGCCGCCTTGAAAAGGCTGAGGAAAAACTTGCCCTTTTTGCAGGAAGCGATGCGGTGATTTATCGTGCCGATGACGACGTGGTGAGACAAGCAGTAGCAGCCGCTTCGGGCGATTTCCGCAAGATAGGGTGGTCGACGGGCGGTGTCGACGGAACTGTTAAGGTTGATGTCGCCGACGATGCCCGCGGCGTCAGGATCAAGCTCGTTTATGACGGTAAAAGCGTTGATGCTGTGATTCCGTTCAGGGACGAGGCGTCGACGGAAAATGCCGTCCATGCGATAATGGCGATGCTTTATATGGGGGTGGACCCCGAAAAGGTGAGGGAGGGATTAGCTACTTTGGGCAAGGTCGATACTCGTCTTGACGTGATCGAGGGGGTGAGAGGGTGCATGATCATCAACGATTCGTTCACCAATGACTTTGATTCGCTTGCCGTGGCTCTCGATTTCATGAAACGCCGTCAAACTCCCGACCGAAGTTCAACCGTGATACTCGGCGATATTGCCGCCACCGACGGAGAGAAGGCTGCCCTGTATGGCGAAGTCGTGAAGCTTCTTAGCCGCAAGGGGGTGACACGCCTTATCGGCATCGGCGGCGAGATGGAGCGTTACACTGCCGGTTTTCAGGGCGAGAGGCAATTTTTCGCTGATGTAGTCGATTTCCTGAAGCGGATGTCGCAGCAGGATTTTAACGACGAGCTTATACTGGTGAAGGGTGAGCCCTCGGCGGGATTCCATTTTATAACGGAAATGCTTGAGGCGCGCCAGCATGAAACGGTGCTTGAGGTGAATCTCGANGCGATTGTGCATAATTTCAACGAATACCGCGCGAGNATCAAGCCCTCGACGGGAATAGTGGCGATGGTGAAGGCTTTCGGTTACGGAGCCGGGTCCTACGANCTCGCCAANACATTGCAGTCGCAGGGNGCNGCTTATCTTGCCGTGGCGGTCGCCGACGAGGGCGCCGATTTGCGTCGTGCCGGTATAACGATGCCCATCATCGTGCTCAATCCTCGTGTCGACAGCTACCCGATGATGTTTGAGAACGGTCTTGAACCCGAGATTTTCTCTTTCGACCTTCTCGATCAGTTCATCAGAGAGGGCAAGCGGCAAGGGGTTAAAAACTATCCGATCCACATAAAACTCGACACCGGGATGCACCGCNTGGGATTCCTTGAACGCGACATGGCGCCCCTCGTNGNAATCTTGCAGTCGCAGGACGTGGTGGCGCCTAAATCGGTGTTCAGCCATCTTGCCGCCGCCGATGACCCGTTGATGGACGATTACACCCGGGAGCAATTCGCCATGTTCAAAAAGTGCAGCGACATACTTCAGACCGGGTTCTCCCATCACATATTGCGGCATATACTTAATTCGACAGGCATCACCCGCTTCCCCGAACATCAGTATGACATGGTGCGTCTCGGAATATGTCTTTACGGCATAGCCACTATGGACGACCATTCCCAGGATTTTCTTCAGCCGGTGAGCTCGTTGCGCACTGCGGTGATCTCCATCAAGGAGTGGAGCGCGGGAACGACCATAGGTTACAACCGCCGCGGAGTGCTCAAGCACGATTCACGGATAGCCACAATCCCGATAGGGTATGCCGACGGTATGAACCGTCATTTCGGCAACGGAAGAACCGAGGTGTTCATCAACGGACATCGTTGCCCCACCGTTGGCAACATCTGCATGGATGCGTGCATGATCGACGTGACCGACGTGGACTGTAAAGTGGGTGACAAGGTGGAGATTTTCGGTCCCAACATTCCTGCTGCCGAACTTGCCGGGATTCTCGACACCATCCCCTACGAGGTGCTCACGTCGGTGTCGGCGAGGGTAAAAAGGGTGTATTACCGGGAATAATCTCAGTCGGCGTCGGCGGTTGGTTTCTGTCGCCTCGGAACGAGCAATGCTCCAAATTCCCAAAGCATATAGAGCGGAATGAACACCACCATCAGCGTGAACGGATCGGAAGTGGGGGTGATAAAGGCGGCGATGATGAGAAGTGCCACTATTGCCTGGCGGCGATAGGCACGGAAAAGATTGCGGTTTATCAAGCCCAGTTTGCCCAGCATCCATGCAAGAAGGGGCATTTCAAAAACTATCCCCATCACGAAAATCATCATGATGAAATTGTCCATGTAGGAATCGAGCGAGATNTCGTTGNGGATATCGGTGCTGATGTGATAGTCGGCGAGGAAGTGGAGCATAATCGGAAAAATCACTGCATAGCCGAGAGCTATTCCGAGGAAAAACATCAGGTTGCCGAACACAAACACCCATCTCACGCTCCTCTTTTCATTGGGATATAAAGCCGGTCTCACAAACGACCATGCGAGATAGAACAGCACGGGGCATGAGAAAACGAGTCCAAGCCAGAAGGACGTGGACACATGGATGAAAAATTGGGAAGCGAGCCTGATATTTACGAGATTCACGTGGAAATCCGCGATGCCGAGCAGGCGGTAGAGCCAGAAGTCGGGATGGCACGGAGCCAAAATGACGGAGTCAAACANCCGNGGCATCGCATAGAAGAACACCANCATCAGCNCCAGNACGGTGGCGGCTCCTTTGACGAGAGTTCCCCTCAGCACGTCGACATGGTCCCAGAATCCCGATTCAGACAAGGGTGCGGCGGGCTCGCCGTCATTCTTTCGGGGAGTCATCCTTGTTGCCTGTGGGCTTGGTTATTTCGTCCTGAATATCATTCATTCCCTGCTTGAAACTTGACACACCCTTGCCTATGCCCCTCATCAGTTCGGGAATCTTTTTGCCACCGAACAGAAGAAGCACAACGAAAGCGATTATGAGGATTTCGGTCATCCCGAGATTTCCTAAAAACAGAGATATGATGTTGAAAGTATTCATAGATACAAATTTCTTGATTGCACAATTGGATAACGTAAAGGTAGTGACTTTATTTGAGAATACGCCCTCATATCGGAAATTTTTAGTATTTTTGTAGCCTGATTTAAAATTCATTATCAAATAAGCATTATGAAAGCATTTGTTTTCCCCGGTCAGGGAGCGCAATTTGTGGGAATGGGAAAAGACATGTATGATAACAATCCCGTTGCCCGCGAAATGTTTGAAAAAGCCAATGAGATTCTTGGTTTCCGCATCACTGACCTGATGTTCAATGGTACCGACGAGGATCTTCGCCAGACCAAAGTTACTCAACCGGCTATTTTCCTCCACTCGGTTATTCTCGCCAAAACTCTTGAAAATGAAATCAAACCCGATATGGCGGCAGGTCACTCTCTCGGAGAATTTTCAGCTCTCGTGGCTGCCGGAGCGTTGAGCTTTGAGGATGGACTCCGCCTGGTGAGCGCCCGCGCTCAGGCTATGCAGAAAGCATGTGAGCTCAAGCCCTCGACAATGGCGGCAATCATTGCCCTTTCCGATGAGAAGGTTGACGAAATTTGCAGCTCGGTCGACGGTGTGGTCGTGTGCGCCAACTACAACTGCCCGGGACAGCTCGTCATCTCAGGCGAAATCGAAGCAGTCAACGAAGCATGCGAGAAGGCTAAGGCTGCCGGAGCTAAACGCGCTCTTCCCTTGAAAGTGGGCGGCGCATTCCACAGTCCTTGCATGGAGCCGGCTCGCGCTGAACTGGCTGCGGCTATCGAGGCTACTCCGTTCCACGCTCCCATCTGTCCCGTTTACCAGAACGTGGATGCTAAACCCCACACTGATCCCGCTGAAATAAAGGCTAATCTCGTGGCTCAGCTCACCGCTCCCGTGCGTTGGACAAAGACTGTCGAGAACATGATTGCCGACGGCGCTACCGAATTCATTGAAATCGGTCCGGGTAAAGTGCTTCAGGGTCTCATCACCAAGATCAACAAAGAAGCCGTTGTTTCAGGTCGTCAGTAACCTGCCGACAACAATATAATTTTAAAATAGGCTGTGTTGTGTGCATAGCCTATTTTTTTTACACTATTCTGCTGCTCTTCTGATATTATAGATATTACCCCATTCGGCAAATGTCATGCCATTTAAAATGAGACATAGCGAGCCTGAAAGGCTCACCTTACGAATAACCNGGCAGAGTGAACGAATGTGAACTCTACCNGGAAAAAAAGCATCTACCATAATTGCACTCTGCAAGGAGTGCCCCCTAAATTAAAATCGTCGGAATAATTTGCGGAGTGGACATAGGGGTCANTCTTTGCAGAGTGGCAAAAATATCTGTCATTAACCCGGCACACCTCGCCATGCTCGTAGTGCCGGGTTATTCATAAGGTAAGCCTTTCAGGCTTGTTGAAGGATTAGTTTAGTTGCAGTCATCTCTTTATTCCGGGTTGGAGGCAAGACGCTGGGGTGGAGGAGGTTAGATGTCGATTTTTTTGATGCGGTTGCGGTGGGTGAACCGTTTGCGCAGCAAAATGAGGCGTCGCCAATAGTGGGATAGCTTAAGCCACAATTCTCCGGGGTTGGACGTCACGTCGCCGCCAAGTGGATTGTAAGCCGACACAGTGATGGCACCGTCGCCAAATTGCTCGGGATAGAGCACGATGAGATTGTTGCGTGAAAAATATTTCTGAAGGAATGTGGGAAGTTCTTCCATCGAAGGATTGAACGACACTGACGCGCGTCGGGCATTTACCACAATGAAGAGGTCATCGTCAAGAATGCGGTTGGCGAGCAGCACGAAATCATCCCATTCGTCGACTTCGCGGAATTCATTCCTGATTTCATATTTCTCGGTGTGCAGCACTCCTCTTATATAGGATTTCACCTCGGCGTTGCAGCAGAATATCACTCGGCAGCCCAGTTGNTGAGTNAGGTTGGCTATCGCAGTCACCCAGCGTTTGAATCCCATTTCATACTGTGCTTTGTCGGGGACGGAAACGACTATTCGGGTTATTGTGCTCACAGGAATGAAGCAGCGCGTGATCACCACCATTTTATGGGTGGACTCAAGGAGGCGTTCTATTTTTGACCCGAAGAACGAGTCGATAACGGTAGCCTTGCGGTGCATACCGATGATGACGTCCGATATGTCGCGCTCCTCGACGGTGTTTGTCAGTCCGGTCACGAAATTGAGGTCATAGCGCTCGATGGGACGCACCTCGGTGTCTATGCTCGCTCCTGTTTGGATCGCCAGTTCAAGCGCGTTTTTCCCTATAGCTTTGGATCCTGCCGAATTGTCGCTTCTCACGTGTGCCGCATAAAGATGCCCCCCCNTGGCGTAGGGGTTGCGCATCATCACGGCGAGCTCCACGAGTCCCGGAACGGTGAGNGGGTTGGCNACNGCGATCATGGTGTTGAGATTGTGGGTCGATGCCGAGCGGTTGTCTTGTTCGGCATGCTCAAGCTGCTCCATTTTCATTCGCGCGGCGGCGCGCTCGGTCACAATCGATGAGATAGTGCAGGTCACAAGAATCATAACGATGGTGCCGTTGAGGATAGATTCGTCAAACATCCCGATATTGAAGCCGATCATCACGGCGGCAAGCGTGGCGGCTGCCTGAGCGTTGGACAATCCGAAAATCATTTTCCGGTCAAGCGCCGTCATGCGGTAAGTGAGCTGAGTCGCCCATGCCGCCAGCCACTTGCACAGGGTGGCGACTCCCGACATCATCGCTGCCACGTAAAGCGTGTCCCACCCGTCGAAAATCACTTCCACGTTAATGAGCATTCCCACCCCTATAAGGAAATAGGGGATAAAGATGGCGTTGCCCACAAACTCGATGCGGTTCATCAGCGGCGACATGTTGGGGATATAGCGGTTCATGACGATGCCGGCGAAGAAGGCGCCGAGCACGCTTTCAAGTCCGATAAGCCCGGCGGTGGAACTTGCCAGAAACACCATGGCGAGCACAAAGATGAACTGCATCACGCTGTCGCTGTAGTTCTTGAAAAACCAGCGGGTGACACGAGGAAAAATATAGATGACGGCGAGACTGTAGATGGCAAGACGCAGCAATAGCATGAGCACCTCCGAGGCGTTGAATTCTCCGTCGTTGTGGATGCCCACGCATATAGCGAGCACTATCAAGGCGCCGAGCACGGTCACGATTGTTCCGGCGATGGTGACGATGACGGTGGAGGATTTCGTAAGCCCGAAGCGGGAAATTATGGGGTAGGCGACAAGAGTGTGGGATGCGTACATTGACGCAAGCAATATCGATGTCAGCCAATCGAGATTGAGGAAATAGCGTGAAGTGACGGCACCCAACACCATGGGAATGAGGAATGTGTAGGCTCCGAATGTCATCCCCTTCTTGAGATTCTTTTTCAGGTGGTACATGTCGATCTCTATCCCTGCAAGAAACATGAGATAGAGGATACCCACCTGTCCGAATATCTGGAAACTTGCGTCGCGCGCAAGCAACCCTATGCCGTAGGGACCTACAATCACACCGGCTACAATCATTCCTATGATGTGGGGAATCTTGATTTTATTTAACAGCAGCGGAGCAAGCAAAATGATGACCAGAACGATTAAAAATATCAGTACCGGGTCGGTCACGATTGGTGTTGTCAGCGCTGTGATCATCAGGGAGGGAATTTTGATAGCAAATTTACAAAATTTTAGCGTCTTGGGCAATTGTCGGTGGCTATAACTTTCATGCGGCATGCGCGGCAGTCAAATTCCAAACCGAGGGTAATGTTGCCCGATTTGAGCGTCAGCGGACCTTTGAGCCTCGAATCGCCTCCTTCTTTCAAGCAAGCTCCGAGTTCCCGACGCAGGCAGTAGCGCGTCGTCATTACTTGCGGATTTTTGCCTGGCGAAGCGATTTCGGCGGCGGGTTGAATCTTTGTGACTCCATGGTCGTGATAAAATTGACGCGCAAGTTTGTTGGCTACATTTTCGTGATAAGTGATTTCCGCCCCGTCGGGGAAAACGGCTTCTGGTTTCTCAGGACGGCGCAGGTCTCGCTTGAGGCGGCAGCGGTTGTCGCTTTCAAGCAGTGCGAGGGCATTACGCCGCAGTGCTGCGAGCTCCTTTGCGGGAATGAACAGGTCGCCCACACGATCATCATAATGGTCGAGCTGATAAATGGTCTCTCCGAGTTTTCCCATTATTCGTTGCCGTGCCGCGGCCTGTGGTGTTTTAGCCGGCTCGGTGTTGATTGGTTCAGAAACTGCCGAGCAGCTGTTGCCGCGTTCGTCCGACACGTCGAGCGCGAGCCTGTCGCCGGCTATGCGCAGTGTCATCTCGATTGCTATTGTTCTTGTCGAGGAGCGGCGGTTGAGTTGGTCGTCAAATGCTTTGTCGCTGTTTCGGTAGAGCGTCGTTCCGGGAGCGACGTCAACGCTGCTCGCCGGATAGAGCCGGTTGCCGTCGACGCGGTTGAGCCTGAACCCNACAAATCGGTTATCTCTGTCGAAGAAACCCATTCCGTCGCCGTTGGCGAGNGGCGANNTGATATCGGCGANTATGCAGTTGCCATCACGGCGTTTCACTNTNGCNACCGCTTCNCCTTGTGATTTAGGAGTATAGATTGANGCTATTTTNCCCGGTTTTCCGTCAAGAAAGTAGGGGGTGAAGCCTCGGTTGAAACTNTTTTCAGGNGCCGGNGTGAAAAATGTTTCGATGNTGCCGAATGACGAGCGTGTGTACCGCTCCGGGTTGCGGGCGATGATTTCATCGATGCGTTTGCGATAAAAAGCGCAGATGTTTTTGACATACCCTGCGTCTTTCAGTCGCCCTTCTATTTTGAATGAGGATATTCCCGCCTCCAGCATCGAATCTATGCCGTTGGCTCGGTTCATATCCTTTAACGACAGCAGGTGCCTTTCACTCTGGATAAGATTCCCCGCGCCGTCATAGAGGTCAAATGGAAGGCGGCATATTTGGGGACACTCTCCCCGATTGGCGCTCCTTCCTTTAAGCACCCATCCGGCATGGCAGTCGCCGCTATAGCTCACGCACAGCGCTCCGTGAATGAACGATTCGAGCGGCACGTCGACCGCCTCCCTTATCTCCTTGATTTCGGCAGTCGACAGTTCGCGCGGAAGCACGAGCTGGGAGAATCCCGCATCTTGAAGAAATCGTGCCCGTTGAGGGGTGCGGATATCACACTGGGTGCTTGCGTGAAGCGCTATCGGAGGCAGGTCCATTCTCAGAATCCCCATATCCTGAACGATCAGCGCGTCGACACCGGCATGATATAACCGCTTTATCATGTTTTCAGCGGCTTTTAGCTCATGATCGTAGAGGATGGTGTTGACCGTGACATAAACTCGAGCCCGGTATCGGGCGGCAAAATCGCATAGAGCCTTTATGTCATCGACTGAATTTGATGCTGCGGCTCGCGCTCCGAAATTTTCAGCCCCGATATAAACGGCGTCGGCTCCGTGAAGGATAGCTTCACGGGCTATTTCGGCATTGCGTGCCGGAGCGAGCAGCTCGATCGGTATGGGATGTTGGTTGGTAGTTGCCATAAATCAATGTCGGTTCCGTTATTTTGACGGCTGCGGGTTGAGGCTCATGCGGTGAAACTGGTAGTAGACCATCAGCACGGTCACGAGCGTNGCGCCAATGTCGGATGTTGGGAACGATGCCCACACTCCGTTTAGCCCGAAATGTTTCGGAAGTATCATGAGCAGCGGTATAAGGAAAATCACCTGCCTTATGAGACTCAAGAAGATTGATTTTCCTGCCATGCCTATCGACTGGAACAGCGTGGTCGATACAATCTGGAACCCCACAGGCCAGAACATGACGGTGGCAAGATGGAGTCCGTTGACCGTGGCGGCGATCAGTTCAGGGTCGATAGTGAACGCCCGGGCTATGTATGAGGGGAAGAATACGCTAACGACAGCTCCTGCCGACGTGACACACGTGCCGAATATCGCAGCAACCCAATAGGCTTTACGCATGCGGTCATAGAGCCCCGCACCGTAATTGTAGCCCAGAATCGGCTGCACTCCCTGGCAAAGTCCCACCACGACCATGCACAGGAGCGACGTGTAGGTGCTGAAGATGCCCACCGCTCCCACCGCCATGTCGCCGCCATATTCCAGCAGGGAGCGGTTGATGATGGCGTTGATTGCCGAGGCGCAGAAGTTGACTATGCTCGGAGCGGCTCCGATACTGACTATCGCCCAGATGATGTGAAAATTCAATTTATAGATGCCGCGCTTGAAATGCAGCGTCGAGGTCTTTTTGCAGAAATGCGCGAGCACGAATGCCGCTCCTACGGTCATGGAAATGTCGGTTGCGATCGCCGCGCCCTTTATGCCCATATCAAGCCCGAAGATAAATATCGGCGCGAAAATAAGATTACATCCGGCGCCGATAAACATGGTTATCATCGACAGGCGAGGATAGCCCGACGCTCTCATGACGTTGTTCATGCTGTACATTATATTCATCACCAGCATGCCGGGGAGAATGTACATCATGAACTCTTTTGCGTAGGGGAGGGTGCGCGACGACGCGCCNAAAAGAATNAGCAGGTCGTCCATGAATATTCCGAAAAGGCTCAGATAGATGGTGGCGTTTATTACGATCATCACGAGCGAATTGCCGAGCACTTGCTCGGCTTTCAGCTTATTGCCCTGTCCTAAGAATATCGACACGCGNGCTGCGGCGCCGGCGCCTATCAGCACTCCTATCGCCGCGCTTAGATTCATAACCGGAAAAGTGATGGCAAGTCCCGCGATAGCGTCGGGACCCACCCCTCTGCCTATGAAGATGCGGTCGATCACGTTATACAGTGACATCACCACCATCCCGACTATTGCCGGCAAGCTGTATTCCCACAGAAGTTTCCCGATGGGGCGCGTGGCGAGTTCGGTTATGTTTTTGGTGGGTTGTTTCATTTGCCTGAAGATAAGGTTTCGTATAGGTTTCGGCATCCGTCCTCAAGCAGGTCCAAAACGAGTTCGAACCCCTCGGCTCCTTCATAATAGGGATCGGGCACGTGGTCATAGCGGGTAGCCATGGTGATGAACTTAGCCATCGGGACAATNTTGGATTCGGCTTCAANGGTCGGCGCCATGGCGTGAAGGTCGCGCTCGTTGGACGCATCCATNGGTATGATGAGGTCGAAATTGTCGAAATCGCTTTGACGGAATTGTCGCGAACGGTGTGTGAGGTCATAGCCGCGGCGTTGAGCGTGGATTCTCATTCGTCGGTCGGGGAGGTCGCCTGCGTGTCCGCCGTAAGTCCCGGCTGAATCCACAATCCAGCGTTGAGAATCGCCTTCGGTGTCGATGATGCTCCTGAGGACTCCTTCGGCAGCCGGAGATCGGCAGATGTTGCCGAGGCACACGAAGAGAACCTTTATTTTATCGCTATGTTTTAATGCATGGATTGCATCTGATCTTTTCGCACTATTATTTCCCATTGCTGTCATGTGATCGAGTGGCTGGAAGTTTAATAGTGCAAAGATAGCGAATTTGCCTGTAACCGTGCTATGAAAGTTGTGAGATAATCTCGCGGGCGGTGGTGTCAGCGGCATCCGATGTGCCGAGGACATCTCTCATGAACCTATAGCCTTCGAGCTGATTGTCGTGTCCGGGACTGCCGGGCAATATCTTATGCAGNTCTCGNCTCACCGATGTGGGGTTGCAGTTGTGCATCAGCATTTCCGGAACNATTGGGCGGTCGGCTATGAGATTGGGGAGNGAGACATATTTTATTTTCAAGATTTTCTCCATGATTTTATAGGTNAGCCGTGACCCGTTGGAGCGGTAACAAACCACCTGGGGAGTGTTCAGAAGCGCGCATTCGAGAGTGGCTGTTCCTGAAGTGACGAGAGCAGCCGAGGCATATCTCATAAGTTCGAATGTCATGCCTGAAATGATGGGAGTGCCCGGAGTGACGTAATAGCCATAGTAGGGCATGTCGATTCCCGGAGCGGCTGCGATGACGGTTTGATATTCGGGAAAGTTTTGCGCCGCTGTTTCCATTATCATCAGATTGTTTTTAATCTCCGATCGGCGGCTTCCGGGGACAAGGGCTATGATGGGGCGGTCGGGCAAGTTGTTCTTTTTTAGAAATTCCTCCCGGCTCATAATGCGCTTGAGCTTTTCGTCGACCTCTTCAACCGACGGATTTCCCACATACTCCACTTTCATGTAGTGGCGGGCGTAAAAATCGGTTTCAAAGGGAAGGATGCAGTAAACCTGCCTTACGTATTTCCTGATCGCCTTGACGCGGTGTTCTTTCCATGCCCACACTTTAGGGGAGATGTAATAGAACACCGGAATCCCCAGTGAGTAAGCGTAGGAGGCGAGTTTAAGATTGAAACTGGGATAATCGACGAGAATAAGCGCGTCGGGACGGAATTTCTTAATNGCNTCCTTGGCGNGTTTCAGGTTGGAGAGCACTTGCGGAAGNTGGCGAATCACTTCGCTGAATCCCATGAACGCCATTTCACGGTAGTGGATTTCAGGCGCGTGACCCGCTTCGGCAGCCATGAGGTCGCCGCCGAGAAAAGATATTTCGGCATTTTTGTCGTGATTGACAAGCGCCCTTATCAGCCGGGCGGCATGGAGGTCGCCTGAAGCTTCTCCTGCTGAAACAAAATATTTCATCGCTCGTTGGTGTTGCGTGATACAATATCGAAATTCTCCACGTAGATTTCAGTGACCGTGTGCTTGATGGTGTTGCGGTCCTCCCATGAGCGGGTGCGAAGTTTTCCCTCTACATAGAGTTTTGTCCCTTTTCTTATATACTTCTCGGCAAATTCAGCCGCTTTGTCCCACATGACGATGCGATGCCATTCAGTGCGTTCGGGTATTTGCGCTCCGGCGGCGGTGGTATAGGCGCGGTCGGTCGTTGCGAGGGAGAATGAGGCTACCGCGCGGGTGTCGATATACCTTATTTCGGGATCCTGCCCCACGTTTCCTATTAATATGACTTTGTTTATCGACATGGTTGCGGTTTATTTGGCTGACGCTTTAAGCCCTTCGATGACCGCCGAAGTGAAACCGNCGCGTTCCATGGCGTTGAGCCCTTTAATGGTGATGCCTCCGGGTGTGGTCACTTTGTCGATCTCTGTTTCAGGATTATTGCCGGTCGATTCGAGCAGCTTTACGGCACCTTTCATGGTGGCGAGGATATATTCCTTAGCTTTGTCGGGATATAGACCAAGCTCCACGGCGCCTTCGGTGGCGGCACGGATGTAGCGCATGACGTAGGCGATGCCGCAAGAGCACAGCGCGGTGGCGGCTCCGATAAGCCGTTCTTCAATTATTGCCGTTTCGCCAAGGCGGTTGAAGAGCGACACCACGTCGTTCACCTGATGCTTGTCGGCATTGTCATGACATACGAAGGTCATGCTCGCTCCTACCGACATTGCGGTGTTGGGTATGACACGGAACAGGGTGCGGTCCGACGAGTAGCGGTGCAACATTTCGCCAATATCTTCGAGAGTGATTCCTGCGGCGAGCGACACCAATGTCTGGGTGCGGAATGCGACAGCCGGAGCGATTTCGTCGAGTACCGACGGGAGCACCCAGGGTTTCACGGCGAGGATGATGTAGTCGGCTCCTTTTATTGCCGTGCGGTTGTCGGTCGATGAAATGATTCCCGGGCAGGATGCCGCGATGGCGTCAAGGGTGGATTGGCGAGGGGAGCTGATTGCGATGTCGGCGGCAGGGAAGCCGCTTGCAACCAGTCCGCGCGCAATTGCTCCGCCCATGTTGCCGCCGCCTATGACTGATATTTTCATTTTTGCGCTACGTTAAGAAGTCTTTTAAAACGAGAGAGGAAGGTTTCGGCTTCCTCCATGGAGAGAGTGAGCGGCGGCAGGAGTCTGACGATGTTTGTGCCGGCTGCTCCGGTGAACACGTGCTCGTCGAATATGAGGCGGCGACGCAGTTCTTTCGCCGGGAACTCGAGTTCGATGCCGATCATCAATCCTCGTCCTCGCACTTCTCTGATGCCGGGCAACCCTTTAAGCTCGCTCAACAGGTAGGAGCCGACGATTGCGGCATTCTCCACCAGTCCCTCTTTTTCAAAAATGTCGAGCACGGCGATTGCGGTGGCGCAGGCAAGATGATTTCCGCCGAAGGTGGTGCCAAGCTGTCCGTATTCGGGAGTGAATGCAGGGCTGATGAGCACTCCGCCCATGGGGAATCCGTTAGCGATGCCTTTTGCGACGGTGATGATGTCGGGGCGGATGCCTGAATATTGGTGAGCGAAAAATTTACCCGATCGTCCGTAGCCCGACTGGATTTCGTCAAGAATAAGCACGGCTCCATACTGGTCGCATTCCTCGCGTAGCACTCTCAGGAAATCGTCGGAAGGGATGCGGATGCCTCCCACGCCCTGGATACCTTCGATGATGACGGCGCACACATCACCCTTTTTGAGCTCGTTGACGGTTGCGTCGATATCGTTGAGTGGAAGGAAGGTTACATGCCCGTTGTCGTTAATAGGCGACACGATTTTAGGATTGTCGGTCGCCTCGACTGCTGCCGATGTTCTGCCGTGGAATGCTTTTCCGTAGGCGATGATTCTTGACTTGCCGGTGTGGAACGACGCCAGTTTCAATGCGTTTTCATTAGCCTCGGCTCCTGAATTGACAAGAAAGAGCTGGTAGTCGTCGTAGCCCGACACTTTTCCGAGCTTTTCAGCGAGTTTTTGCTGAAGCGGGTTGATGACGGAATTGGAATAGAACATCAATTTCGATGCCTGTTCATTGATCGCCTTTACAATTTCGGGGTGGCAGTGTCCCACAGAAATCACGGCATGACCTCCGTAGAGGTCAAGATACTCCGTTCCGTGATTATCATATACATGACAGCCTTTGCCACGGTCAATTTCTATGTCGAAAAGNGGATATACGTCAAATAGATTCATCGTTTGAGAAGTTAGGTGAGTTAGAATGCCGANGGTTTCAGTTGGAGTCCCACGCGCTCATGAAGNCCGAAAAGCAGATTCATGTTGTGGACCGCCTGTCCTGACGCGCCCTTGACGAGATTGTCGATCACCGAGGTTATCAGCAGCTTGCCGTCGACCTTGTCGAGATGCAGGATGCACTTGTTGGTGTTGACGACATCTTTAAGATCGGGAGCCTTGTCGGTGATGAATGTGAAATTATGGTCGGAATAATAGTCCTCATAGAGTTTGCGTACCTCTTCAAGCGCCACGGGGCAGTCGAGATAGGCGATAGCCATTATGCCGCGGGCGAAACATCCTCTCACCGGAATGAAGTCAATGTCGGATTTGAAACTGTTTTGCAACTGGGTGAGCGATTGCTTTATTTCGGCAAGGTGCTGGTGCTTGAACGGCTTGTAGATTGACACGTTGTTGTTGCGCCATGAAAAGTGGCTGGTTGCCGACGGTTTCACCCCGGCGCCTGTCGAGCCGGTGATTGCGGTGACATGGACGGTGCTGTTGAGCAGCAGATTTTTTGCAAGCGGCAGCAGCGCGAGCTGTATTGCCGTTGCAAAGCATCCGGGATTGGCGATATGCTTGGCACCGCGCACAATCTGCTTGCGGTTAAGCTCGGGGAGCCCGTAGACGAAATCGTGGGTGCCGTCGTTGATGCGATAGTCGGTGGAGAGGTCGATTATGCGCAGCTCCTCGGGAACATCGTGGGATTCCATGAATTTTTTTGTTTCTCCATGGGGTGTGCAGCAAAACATCACGTCGATGTTGTTGAAATCGATGTCGGAAGTGAACTTCAAATCGGTTTCGCCGATGAGTCCCTGATGCACGTCGGTCACATTATTGCCCGCGTTGCTTGAGCTGTGAACCCACTTGATTTCAACGTCGGGATGGTTGATGAGCAGTCTCAGCAGTTCGCCGGCAGTGTAGCCTGCGCCTCCTATTATTCCGGCTTTAATCATGCTTCGCGGTCTTTGTTGTTACGTGACTGCACGGAATGGTAGATTTTCATCTGGTTTCCGAGGATTTTGGTAAAGCCCTTGACATCGTCGGCGGTCCAGCCTTTGCTCAACTCGCCATATTCTCCGAAATCGGTCTTCATTAGGTCGAAGTCGCTTTCAACTCCCACGGTGATGAAGCGGTAAGGTTTCAGGTCGATGAACACTTTTCCGGTCACGTTGCGCTGTGACGACTGGAGGAATTTCTCAATGTCGCGCATCACCGGCTCGAGATACTGGGCTTCGTGGAGGAACATTCCGTACCAGTTGCCGAGTTGGTCCTTCCAGTATTGCTGCCACTTGGTGAGGGTGTGCTTTTCAAGCATTTTGTGGGCGGCGATGATCACCATCGGCGCTCCTGCCTCAAAGCCTACACGTCCTTTTATACCGATGATTGTGTCGCCGATGTGCATGTCTCTTCCGAGCGCATAGGGGGCTACAATCTCTTCGATTTTCTGGATAGCTTTCACTTTGTCGGTGAAAGGCTCTCCGTTGACGGCTGATATTTCGCCCTCGGTGAAGTCGATTGTCAGTCGGCTGTCGGCCGTGGCGGTCATCTGGGTGGGATAGGCTTCTTCGGGGAGAGTCTGGTCGCTGTGGAGAGTTTCTTTTCCGCCCACCGACGTGCCCCAAAGTCCTTTGTTGATTGAATATTCAAGTTTCTTGAAGTCGGCTACATAGCCGTGGTCTTTCAAGTAATTGATTTCATACTCGCGGGTGAGGTTCATGTCGCGGGTGGGGGTGATGATCTCGATTTCGGGAGCGAGAATCTGGAAAGTGATGTCGAAACGCACCTGGTCGTTGCCGGCGCTTGTGCTTCCGTGAGCCACATAGCGGGCGCCGATCGACTTTGCGTAGTCGATAATGGCGATTGCCTGGAATATGCGTTCGGAGCTTACCGAAATCGGGTAGGTGCCATTGCGGAGCACGTTGCCGAAAATCATGTATTTGATGCTCTTTTCGTAATACTCTTTGGTGATGTCAAGGGTGGCATGGGCTTTCGCTCCAAGATCGAGCGCTCGTTTTTCGATCGCTTTCAGCTCTTCGGGTGAGAAGCCGCCGGTATTGGCAATTGCGGTATAAACGTCATAGCCGCAATCTTCTGAGAGGTATTTTACGGCAAATGAGGTGTCGAGACCGCCGCTGAAGGCGAGCACCACTTTCTTGTTTTCTTCTTTCATAAGTAAATGTATGTTTAGTTTATTTTTCTTCAGTTGATGTGATGGGGTTCCTTGGGGTCGTAGAGCAGTCCGGTACACAGGCATTTGTGACCGCCGTTGCGCTGGAGAATGTCGAAATTCACGCAGCTTTCACATCCGCGCCAAAAAGCGGCGTCGGTGGTGAGCTGGTCGAAAGTGACGGGACGATAACCCAGATCGTGATTCATCTTCATAACGGCGGCTCCGGTTGTCAGCGAGAATATTTTTGCTTCCGGAAACATTTCGCGCGACAATTCGAAGATGCGTCGTTTTATGCGGGTGGCAAGTCCGAGTCCGCGGAACTTGTCGGCGACGATAAGTCCTGAATTGGCGACAAATTCCTTGTTACTCCAGGATTCGATGTAGCTGAAGCCGGCAAATTCACCGTCGCAAACTGCGATCACAGCCTTGCGCTCCAGCATTTTCTGTTTAACGTATTCAGGCGAACGCTTGGCGATACCGGTGCCGCGCACTTTTGCGGCGCGGTTGATGGTGTCAAGGATTTCGTCGACATATTTTATATGCTCTTCCGAGGCTACCAAGACCTCAATGTTCGACATATCTGCCATTTTAATTATATNTTGTTCTGTNAAATTTATGTTTGCTNACTCAATATTTTGTCGGGCGATGCTATCTGCTTGCGCGCCTCGGCTATCACGCGCTCGGGAACGAANCCCTTGAAGAAATCGAGGATTTCGGCGCGNGACGCATCCTCGGCTGNAGCCACCATTACGGTGTCGGCGCCGGCGATGGTGCCGAGAATATAGGGGGTGACGAGCTGGTCGAGATCATAGGCGAGTCCGCTTGCATATCCGAAGGGGGTGCGGAACACGAGCATGTTGCCCGTGAATCTCATCGACTCTACGTTGCGATGGGTGCCGGTCTGGGCGGTTGTCGGCACGGTTTCATATATTTCGTCCTCGGGAATCTCTCCCGGCTTTGTGACGATGTAGCGATAGCCACCGAGCGATGATACGACTTTGGTGGTCTTCAGCGCCTTCAGGTCGCGCGACAGAGTCGCCTGTGTCACGAAAAAGCCGCGGGCGGCAAGAAGGCGCGAAAGCTCCTCCTGACTGCCGATGCTGTTATTGTTGAGTATTTCAAGAATCGCCAAAAGGCGGATCTGGCGTTTGTTCATAATTCCGTCGGATTATTTTTGGAACGGCAAATTTACTAACAAAATACAAGAATCGCACAATGAAACGTGAATTTTTATGCAAATTTATTGCAAAAAATGCGAAAAAGCATCTGCCTTCTCGCATTTTCGGGGGATGAATTCAATGGGGTGGGGTGCGGCGTCAGCGGTTCTCGTAAAGATGGGTGAGAATCTCAACGTCGGCATGAGTGAGTTCGACATGGCGACGCGACATGACGCGCTTGGCGGTGTCGAAAAATTTGTTGAGCGGAAGCTCGCTGAATCCTGCGGCTCCGCCGATGCTGAACGAAGGGATATAAGTGCGAGGGAAGCCGGCTCCGTGGATATTGCATCCTACTCCAACCACGGTGGCGGTGTTGAACATGGTGTTTATACCAGCCTTGGAGTGGTCGCCCATGATGAGTCCGCAGAACTGCAGCCCCGTGTGCATGAATCGGCGAGAATGATAGTTCCACAACCTGATTTCGGAATAGTCGTTTTTCAGGTTGGATGACACGCAATTGGCTCCGAGATTGCACCATTCGCCTATCACGGCGTTGCCGAGGAAGCCGTCGTGGGCTTTGTTACTGTAGCCAATGATGACCACGTTGTTTATTTCGCCGCCCACTTTGCAATAAGGTCCAATGGTGGTGGCGCCATAGATTTTTGACCCCATGTTGATGTAGGCGTGCTCGCACAACGCCAGGGGGCCTCTCACGCATGTGCCCTCCATTATCTCTGCATCTCTTCCTATATAAATCGGTCCGTTGGTCACGTTCAGGATGGCGCCTTCAGCCTTTGCTCCCGGTTCAAGGAAGATTTTGGGACTGCCGTCGGGGAAAAGGGGGTCGCCGATAACGGTGCAGGTGGGGCTGATGGGGAGGGAATTGCGACCGTTGGTGAGCGCTTTGAAGTCGTCGACGAGGGCGCGTTCGTTGAGCATGAAGATGTCGGGGAGCGATTTTATGGCGAAAGGCTCTTCGTCGAGCGTCACGGTGTTGTCGGCGTTTTTGCCGCGGCGCGCTATTTCCGTGCNGTTATAGGCGAGNGCCATGCCGGNNTGCAACTCTGACAGCGCTTTTACCAGCGCGGNGGTGNGGCATATNTTGCCTGCGATGTAGTAATCTTCAATGGTGTTTTTCTCTGAAATGGGATATTTCACAGAAAGATATTCTTCAGTTTTGTAGGAATAGTCGCCCGGAAAGGCGAGCTCCCACTTGCGGCGGATGGTGTTGATGCCTATGCGCAATTCGGCGACGGGGCGGGTGAACGTGAGCGGCAGCAGATTGCCGCGGGTTTCCGGATCGTCGAAGAGGATTATGTTGTTTGCCATGACCTACTATGATTTTAGTTGTTGATGTCGCAAAATTAGGAAAAAACTCAGACATTGTCCTTTGAAATCGCAATGATAAGATGGATTGCGAAAAATATTTTTAGTTTTTGTGAAAATATTTGGATATTAGGAATTTAGTTGCTAACTTTGCGAAGTTTTTGACGTGAAGCTTGCGCTTGCCTGCCGTATGATATTGAAAGTCAGTCGGATAGGAAGCGTGAGGTATTATGTGAAAGATATAACAACGATAATAAACTTTAGTAAAAAACAAAACAACTAAGATGCCTACAATTCAGCAATTAGTAAGAAAAGGACGTGTGGCTATGGAGGACAAGAGTAAGTCTCCCGCACTCGACAGCTGTCCTCAGCGTCGCGGTGTTTGCGTGAGAGTTTACACCACTACTCCTAAGAAGCCTAACTCGGCGATGCGTAAAGTTGCCCGTGTGAGATTGACTAACGGTAAGGAAGTTAACTCCTACATTCCCGGAGAAGGTCACAACTTGCAGGAGCACTCAATCGTTCTCGTTCGCGGCGGTCGTGTTAAGGACCTCCCCGGTGTGCGTTATCACATCGTGCGCGGTACTCTCGACACCAGCGGCGTTAAGGACCGCACTCAGCGTCGTTCCAAGTATGGAGCTAAACGTCCGAAACCGGGAGCAGCCCCCGCAGCAAAGGGTAAGAAATAATCACGCCCGCAGCTGGAAGCAGCTTGCAGAGATAAACAAAACCCAGTTAATTTAACTTCGTTTTTGATTTATTGGACAGCAATTTAGGTTGAGTAAACGAGGCGAGAGAGCCGACATGAAGATTAAAGACGCAGCCAAGCAACCAAATACAAAACTTTACTAAAAAAAATGAGAAAAGCAAAGCCTAAGAAGCGGGTCGTTTTACCCGATCCCGTTTTCAATGACGTAAGAGTGTCAAAATTCGTGAACCATCTCATGTATGATGGAAAAAAGAACACTTCTTACACTATATTCTATAGCGCACTTGAGACTGTGAAGTCGAAATTGCCCAACGAAGAAAAGTCGGCCCTCGAAATCTGGAAGAAGGCCCTCGAAAATGTAACTCCCCAGGTGGAGGTTAAATCTCGTCGTGTCGGCGGTGCCACATTCCAGGTTCCTACTGAGATCCGTCCCGACCGCAAAGAGTCCATCTCGATGAAGAATCTTATCATCTATGCACGCAAGCGTGGCGGCAAAACCATGGCGGACAAGCTCGCTGCCGAAATCGTAGATGCTTACAACGAACAAGGCGGTGCATTCAAGCGCAAAGAAGATATGCACAAGATGGCGGAAGCTAACCGCGCATTCGCTCATTTCCGTTTCTAATTAACTGATTCACTAATTTCATTTCGAAAATGGCAACCAAAGACGAAAACTTAAAGTTTACCCGTAATATCGGTATCATGGCTCACATCGATGCCGGTAAGACAACTACTTCTGAGCGTATCCTTTTCTACACCGGACTTACCCACAAAATCGGTGAGGTTCACGACGGCGCAGCAACTATGGACTGGATGGAGCAGGAGCAGGAGCGTGGTATTACTATTACATCCGCCGCTACCACTACTTTCTGGAACTACAACGATAAAAAATACAAAATCAACTTGATTGACNCNCCGGNACACGTNGACTTCNCTNTTGAGGTTGAGCGTTCTCTCCGTGTGCTCGACGGCGCTGTCGCAACTTTCTGCGCGGTGGGTGGTGTTGAGCCTCAGTCCGAGACCGTGTGGCGTCGGGCTGATAAATATAATGTGCCCCGAATCGGTTACGTGACCAAGATGGACCGTTCG
>WFMA01000090.1 GCA_009177195.1 Bacteroidales bacterium
TGGCTCAATGTGGTGTATGCCCTGTATGTGGTTGAGCGTATTATTGATATTCACGACTGCTTCTGATGCTCCGTACAATTATTCTCGTCGTCATCTTTTGCTTTTCCCTGTCGCGCGGTGTTGCCGGTGACAGGATCGAGCCTTGCGCATTTCTCGGTTCGGAAATGACGTCGTTCGATATCCCTGCGGGGATTTCGTCGATTGGCGAAGGGGCGTTTGCGGGAAGTTTCCTTCGGGCGATTGTGATTCCCGAAGGGGTGGTCAGCATCGGCGACTATGCCTTCTCGGGCTGTTCTGACCTCGCTGAGGTCACGTTGCCTTCATCGCTCAGGGCTATCGGCAAAGGCGCATTCAAGGGATGCGCAGCTCTTGCCGCTCTCTACTTTCCCGACGGAATAGAGATTGTGGGCGACGAGGCGTTTTGCAATACCGGCTTGAGGAAGTTTGCCCCCGGTTCTGATTCCGGGTTGCGAACGGTAGGGGAGATGGCTTTCGCCCGTTGCGGGTCGCTTGAAGAAGTGGCGCTGCCTGCCTCGGTGTCAAGCATGGGTAGCGCTGTTTTNTNNGACTGCCCTGNGCTGATGTCGGTTTCGCTGCCNGANGCNTTGCGCGAGCTTCCTGAACTNATGTTCGTTTCCGANACCGGNGTTTCGGAGCTCACTCTNCCTGCGGAGCTGAGGAAAATCGGCGAGGCGGCAATGGACGGATGCTCGGGCTTGAGACGCATAAACGCCGTGCGGCTTGACGTAGCTCCGTCGCTTGGCGCTGATGTTTGGCGCGGAGTCGACGCTTCGGCGGTCAATCTCCACGTGTCGGCGGCAGCTGAGCTCTCGTTTCGGAATGATGTTCAGTGGAGTCGCTTTAATGTGATAAGCGGCACGACATCGACGGCGGGNNATNCCTGCAGTTTGCNACCNNGCGGCTCGTCTCGGNGTAAATCTCAGCGGTGANCGCGTGGAGGTGAACGCTATGGAGGGAATAAAATCATTGAAAATATATACGCTTGACGGGCGNTTGCTGCTTTCNNGNCGGGGAAATGGCGACACGGNGATGTCGGTNACGCTCCCTGCCGGCAAGGNNGCGGNCGCGCTTCTGTTCTCGGCATCGCTTGAAAGCGGCAGGCAGGTTACAACTAAAGTATTGCTAAACTGATGGGAAAAAACAAGTTAAAGAAGTTTGGAGAGATGGAACGCATGGACTGTGTGTTTCAATATCCTTTTAAGGTGCTTCAAGAGTCGGGATTCCCGATGAAAGGGTCATGGGGGCGCGAGTATTTCCATAATGACAATCCGATCGTGCTTGAACTTGGATGTGGCAAGGGGGAGTACACGGTGGGACTCGCTCGCAAATTTCCCGATAAAAATTTCATAGGAATCGACATCAAGGGCGCGCGCATGTGGACCGGCGCCCGCGAGGTAGAGCGCGATTCCATCGCCAATGCGGCTTTCTTGCGCACCAACATCGAGCTGCTGCCTTATTTCTTCGCTACGGGCGAGGTGAGTGAAATATGGATCACTTTCCCCGATCCGCAAATGAAAAAAGTGAACAAGCGTCTCACCGGCACTCGTTTCATGCAGCTGTACCGCCAGGTGCTTAAGGATGGCGGCACGGTGCATCTGAAGAGCGACAGCCCCTTCCTTTACACCTATACCAAGATTATGACCGCCCACAATAATATGCATGTCATCACCGATACCGACGATCTCTATCACAACTATCCCGGACTCGACGACATTCTGAACATACGCACCTTCTACGAGCAGCAGTGGCTCGACCGCGGGCTCACCATCAAGTATATATCCTGGGCGCTTGACCGCAACACGCCGCTGTCGGAACCCGAGGTGGAGATAGAGCCCGACACTTACCGCAGCTTTTCGCGCGGAGAGTTGCAGTGTCCCCATCTTTGCGCTCCGAAAGTGCGTTATCTCAACAATGATTCTAAACAATAGCAAAAACAATATTTCTGATTATGGAAACTTTATATCCCAAGCTTATTCTTGACGCTCTCTCCAATGTGCGTTATCCCGGCAACGGCAAAAATATCGTTGAACTTGGCATGGTGGAAGATGATATCCGCATCGATGGCGCCAAGGTCAGCTTTTCGCTGATTTTCGACCGTCCCACCGACCCGTTTGTGAAGTCGCTTGTCAAGGCGGCTGAAACGGCGGTCAACACTTATATATCGCCCGAAGTGGAAGTGAAGGGCAACGTGGCGGTCAAGTTCCGCAACGCCAATCCCGCCCCGGCGAAAGAAAATCCGCTTCCGGGAGTGAAAAACATTGTCGGCGTTTCGTCGGGCAAAGGCGGTGTCGGCAAGTCGACTGTTGCAAGCAACCTTGCCGTGGCGCTTGCGCGTCAGGGTTACAAAGTGGGGCTGCTTGACGCTGATATCTTCGGTCCGTCGGTCCCGAAGATGTTTGGTGTGGAGGACGCTCCGATCTATATGGAGAATGTCGACGGCAGGGATATGATTGTTCCTGTTGAAAAATATGGCGTGAAATTGTTGTCGATCGGTTTTCTTGTCGACAGGAACGCTCCCGTGTTGTGGCGCGGCGCGATGGCGTCGAGAGCGCTCAACCAGCTCATCACCGAGGCAAACTGGGGAGAGCTTGACTATTTCCTTATCGACATGCCCCCCGGGACAAGCGATATTCACCTCACTCTGGTTCAGACCCTCGGAGTGACCGGCGTGGTTATCGTCAGCACTCCTCAGGAGGTGGCGCTTGCCGACGCGCGCAAAGGCGTGGCGATGTTTACTGATGAAAAGGTCAACGTGCCTGTGCTTGGAATTGTCGAAAACATGGCATGGTTCACCCCTGCCGCCCATCCCGACGAGCGTTATTACCTCTTCGGCAAGGATGGAGCCGTGAAGCTTGCTCAGGATCTCGGGGTGAAGGTGCTGGCTCAAATCCCTATTGTGGGCACTATATGCGAAGGGGGCGACGCAGGGGAGCCTATCGCTCTACAAGACTCCATCACCGGCGAGGCGTTCGCGCAGCTTGCCCGGAATGTGGTCGTGGCGATCGATGAGCGCAACAGCGCCCTTCCTCCCACATCCAAAGTGGAAACTCACGGGTAGGCAGTCCTTGCGGAAAATATTCTCTCTTAACCAATCATAGTTTTATCATGAAAACAATAGCTGTATTAGCTTCAATGATTATTGCCGGCGTCATGTCGATGGCGGCTCAGTCGCCGCTGTTTGTGTCGACTTCGGGGTCGGATGATAATGACGGCTCGAAGGACGCGCCGTTTGCGACCATCGCCAAGGCGGTCGATGCGGTCCGGCCCGGCGGAACAATTTATGTGCATGGCGGGACTTACTATCTGACCGAGCGCATCAAAGTGCCGCAAAAGAACACGAGTTCCGACGCTCGCATCAAGCTGTTCGCTTATGGCGACGGAGAGGTGATTGTCGACGGCTCGCAGATGAATCCCGCCACTCAGAACGAGTTCAAGATGGCGCGCTGCATGTATTTCCCTTATTGGGCGAACTATTGGCATGTCAAGGGAATCATATTTCAGAATGCCAAGGATAACGGAGTTAAAGTGGAGGGCAGCTATAATATATTCGAGCAGTGCGTTTTCCGCGGCAACAATGACACGGGGCTGCAGATCGGTATGTTCAAGGACTGGGCGATCGAGGAATTCAAGTCGCTCCCCGGAACCGGCGCTCCCGAGTTCAATCCCGGCTATGCCTACTGCCGTGGCAACAAGGTGATAAACTGTGACGCATATAATAACTATGACGCAGTGGTGTTTGGCGGCGGAGGCGATGACGGCGGGGATGCCGACGGGTTTGCGTGCAAACTGTTTCCCGGTCCCGGCACCGAGTTCTATGGCTGCCGCGCGTGGAATAACAGCGACGACAACTGGGACCTCTACATGGTTTATCATCCGGTGGTTATTGCCGAGTGTTATGCGTTCAACGCCGCGCTTGACAAAGACGGAAAAGCCACTCCCGGCAATGGCAACGGATTCAAGCTCGGCGGCGGAGGGTCAGCTGGCGGCGCGGCGTTCAGTCAGTCAACCGGCGCCCATCTTGTGCGTAATTGCGTGGCGTTCAACAACACCAAGAAGGGCTTTGACCAGAACAACGCTTATGAAGCGATGTACTTGCTGAATAATGTCGCATGGGGAAATGATTATAACTATCGTTTTCCGACGGTGTTCCAGTTTGGCACCATGTATCTGCGCAACTGCGTGGGGTTCAATGCGAAAAGTGGCAACCATGAATTCCTTTCGGCTAATAANGAGGGNTTTAANCAGCCTGATTCCGATTTCAACAGCTGGACATCGATTGACGGCTGCGACCCGATAAAGGATGGAAATAAGGTTAATAACGTAAAGATCAAGGCGCAGGACCATTCNGNNCAATTCCTGTCGCTGCTTGAAGCTGACGCTAAAGCCGTGCGTATGCCCGACGGGTCGCTCCCCGAAAATGATTTCGCGCGTCTCGTAGCGGGAAGTAAATTTGTGGATGCGGGACAGATTATCTCTGACTTCACCCCCGCGCGGTTCATGACTTCAGCCGAGGCGGCAGCTGTCGGACTTGAGTTGGCGGAGCTTTCAAAAGTGACAATCGACTATAACGGCGCTTCAGCCGATATGGGCGCGTTTGAGAGCGGCGTGCCGTCGGCGGGACGGCTTTATCTCACTTCAGGCTCCGCCTCGCAACTCGTTTATATCGGGACAGAGATAGAACCGGTAATAATAAAATGGGGCGGAGCGGCGACCGATGTGGTTGTTTCGGGCGCTGACGGATTGACGGTGACGAAAGACTCTGATTCGAAGAGCCTCACGATCTCAGGCGTTTTGAGCAGCGATGCGACTATATCAGTGACGACTGTTGGCGGAGAGACTGAGGCTTCGATGGTGATTGAGCTTAAGGTATCGACGGTCGCTCCAGCCACTCTTGAGTGTGTTTCGGGCAATGCTTCGCAGACCGTGTTCTATGACTGTGAGATTTCTCCCATTGTCTTTGAATTCGGTGGCGGCGCAACAGGATTTTCTGTAAAGGACCTTCCGGCGGGACTTAAATTTTCCACCGATGGAAATCGGTTGACGATAACCGGCGTTCCTTCCGATGCGGGCAATTATACCGTCACTGCCACCGGAGGCATGACCGAGGTGGCGCTTTCAGGCTCCATCACGCTTGAGATAGCCAACCGCGTGTTGACCGGCGACTGGTATAACATTCAGGATGAGCTGGGCTCGCTTCCCGACGATTTGAAAGATGTGATTTCGATTGAGCAGGGTTCCGAAAGTCATGTTTCATCATGGAATCCCGAATACACCGAGAACGGCACCGTGCCGGGCGGATGTACCAAAGGCGCCTTGAACCTTGAACGAGAGTCGGCGTTGGTGTGGTCGTTGCCTTCATTGCTTGAATTGAAAGCTAATATACATTTCACCGGTGGACGCACTCTCCAAATCAAGTGGCAGATAGAAGGAGAGGAGGAGCGCACGTGGACAAGCGCGAAGATGAGCAAAACCACTCTCACGGGCTGGGATTTGATGGCTAATGCCGGAATTCCCGCTACGTCTAAGCCTATAAAGGTCAAGTTCATCAATCCGCTTTCCTACAATAACGGCGGTATCCGTATATATGATTTTTATGTTAAGGTGTATGCCGATGGAGCTCAAAGCGGACTGCCGCAAATCGAGGTTCCCGGTCAGAAACTGAGCTATTATGTGACTTCGGGAGCGATCGTGATGAATGTCGACAACATCGCCGGCGCTCGTCTTTACAGTCTTGACGGCAAGGTGGCCGCTGAATCGCTTCGCTCGCAGTTGTTGCCGCTTCACGGCGAGCGCGGGGTTTACGTGCTTCAGGTTCTCACGACCGACGGACGCGCCCTTGTGGAGAAAGTGAAATTGTAGAATTGCCGTTTGGGCAGAAATTATATCCCGTTTTATTCAGCATTGGCGCTAATGTTGAATAAAATGGGATATTTGTGTATCGGCTGGATTGAGAATTTTATATAATTTCGCAAGTGAAAAATGATCTATAATCTATATTTTGATAAATAAGCATGAAGATTTGTTGTCGACTTCTGGCTCCGTTGGCTTCGTTGATGGGACTGTCGCTGTTAGCTGATAATCTTGACGAAGGCGTGAATCTTCCCGAGGCGGTGGTGACTGCTCCCGCCAAGGTTCATAATGTGGAACTGTTGCCGCTTAATGTGAGTGTTGTGGACTCTGCCGTCATCGAGCGCAGCTCTGAGACTTCGTTGTTGCCGATACTTGTCAATCAGGTTCCGGGACTTTTTGTCACCGAGCGAGGTTTCGCCGGTTACGGTGTTTCGGGAGGAAGCGCCGGANCGGTGAACATCCGCGGCGTGGGTCAGGGCAACAAGGTGCTTTTCATGATCGACGGTCAACCTCAATGGGCGGGAGTGTTCGGACATTCTTTGCCCGACACTTACGTGGCAAACGGAGTTGAGCGCGTTGAGGTGGTGAAAGGTCCGTCGTCACTGATTTACGGCTCAAACGCCATGGGAGGTTCGATAAATATCATCACGTCGCGTGCGAAAACCGACGGCGTTTCAGGTCGCGCCCGGGCAATGTTTGGCTCGTTCACTACCGAGAAATTTGCCGTAGCCACCAATATGCGCCGCGGACGTTTCGGCGCGTCGGTGTCGGGACAGCTTGACCGCAGCAACGGTAATCGCCGCGGCAGTGACTTCTGGCTTGCCAATGAGTTTGTCCAGATGCAATATTCGCTGTCGGATAACTGGGAGACAGGCGCCAACGTGACGATGTCGCAAACTAAAGCCCACAATCCCGGAACATTGCAGAGTCCACTTGAAAGCATGTGGACCGACTTGCAGCGAGGCACGGCGTCGGTCTATGCCAAGAATCATTACGGAAAGGTCTCAGGCGGAGCGCAGGGTTATATAAACTGGGGAAAAAATAAGGTCGATGACGGACATGCTCCCGATGCGGCTCCACGTGACTATCTGTTCAATTCCACCGACTACAACATGGGCTTCATGCTTTACGAAACTTTGAGCCTCTGGCAAGGNAGCGACATCTCCGCAGGGCTGGATTTCGTTCATTGGGGCGGTCACAACTGGAACACTTCAAAAGCCGACCCATCGCAGCGCAGCAGCGAATTCCGCGAGCATGAAAATGAAGTGGCGGGATATGTGATGGCGCAACAGGGGTTCTGGAACAACTTGCTATCGGTCAACGCCGGGGTGCGTCTGCAGCACAGTTCGCAATATGGCAACGAGTGGGTGCCTCAAGCGGGATTTATCGTGAAACCGCTCCGCGGGTCATCGGTCAAGTTCTCTTTTGGCAAGGGATTCCGGGCTCCCAATCTGCGGGAACTGTATCTCTACGCTCCCGCAAATCCCGATCTGAAGCCCGAATATCTTTACAATTATGAATTGGAGTTGCGTCAACATCTGCTTGGCGGGCGGCTTAACGCCGGGTTGGCTTTCTTCCTTATCGACGGTAAAAACATGATTCAGACCCAACGCATCGACGGCAGACCTAAAAACATGAATACCGGTTCGTTCAAAAACACCGGCTTCGAAATCGATGCGACGTTCCTNATCGATTCNCGTTGGAACGCAGGGATGAATTACAGNTATCTACACACTGACCGCCCCCTGCTCTCGGCTCCTAAGAATAAATTGAATGTCGAGGTCAATTTCCGTCCCGGCGACTTCCACTTAACGCTGGAGTCAAGCACGATATGGAGCCTGATTATTAACGAAGAGCCGTTGAAAAAGCAGGATTATTCGCTGTTGAATCTACGGTCGGCTTATACGATGCAGGGGAAGGTCCCGGTGACCTACTCGCTTAAGATCGACAATATTCTCGACAAGCATTATGATATAATCTACGGGTGCCCTATGCCGGGAGTGACTTTTATGGGCGGTGTCGAGATAAAGTTCTGACCCNCATNTTGCGATAATTGATATTTTTGCATACATTTGTTGCCGTGCNGTCCTGATNAACACTCGGCGCGCGGCAATGAATTTTTATGTACAATCATNATCTATGAGACTTAATTTTGCTGTTACGCTAATTTCCGTTCTGCAAGCGTTGAATATTTTCGCCGCATCGCCTTATAATGCCGTTGTGGATGCTCGCGGCGGCGGGGATTTCGTGTCGATTTCCGAGGCTGTCGCCGCTGNNCCCGACAGTCTNGACTCGCCGTGGCTCATTCTTGTGAAAGCGGGTGACTATGAGGAGCATCTGGTTATTCCNGAGAATAAGCCCTATATACATCTCATAGGGGANGGAAGCGACAGAACTGTAGTGCATTACATGGTGAATATAGGCAAATCGCCTCAATTGCTGCCTCGCTATAACAAGACCGCCTATTGGGACTACTCGACAAAAAATCCGGAGTCGGAGAATTATGGCAAGAAGGCGGCGGTGGTGAATGTCGACGCGCCTCATTTTCTTGCCTACGGGATGGCGTTCGTGAACGATTGGGGAGCGCGCTCGGCAAGCGGACCGCAAGCGTTGGCGCTTTACAGCAATGCCGACTGCGCGACGTTTGGCGANTGCCTTTTCAAGTCCTATCAAGACACCTGGAGAACCGCCGACGCTGATTCATGCCGCGCTTATGCACGGAAGTGCCGCATAGAAGGCGCCGTGGACTATCTCTATGGGGGTGGCGAACTTTTTGCTGACAGTTGCGAGTTCTATAATGTGAGGGGTGGCTCGGTGATTGTAGCTCCGGCTCAGGAGAAAACGGAATGGGGCTATGTGCTTTCAAATTGTGTGATCGACGGAAATGCGGAGGCTGCCGACGGAAGGCAAAAGTTGGGACGTCCATGGAAGGGAACGCCTAAAGCCGTTTGGCTTAACACGCTCGCTCTTATCCCGATAAGTCAGCTTGGATGGGATGACATGGGNGGAATGCCAACAATGTTTGCCGAGTACAACACNTTGAACCGCAGCGGAGAGGCAGTGGACTTGTCTCAGCGCAAGAGCTCCTATCATCCGCGGGGGAGTGAAGAGGGCTTTGTGGTTACGTGTCCCTCTTCGATTTCCGAGCAGGAAGCTGCGGAATACTCCTATGAAAACGTAGTATTGAAATCAAGTGGCGACTGGGATCCGCGTTTGATGTTGGAGCGGCTCGACGCTCCCGGCGACTTCAGGTTGGATGAGGGAGTGATTTCGTGGAACGCAGTTGAGGGCGCCGTCGGCTACATCGTTTATGATGGCGATAATATTATAGCCATCACCGACAGCACTTCGTTGAAGCCGGAGTCGCCGCTGAGGCTGTCGCTTAAAATAAGGGCGATAAATCGTTATGGAGTTCCAGGAAAACTGGGTATATGACCGCTTGGCGCTTCCGGGTGGCTATTTTCTTATGCTAATGATTTTTAACAACCGCAATGGAGCGTAAAAGGAAAGAAATTCGTATCTTTGCAAATTGAATTCAAACCTTTAGAACACGATGCAATTTTATCTCCTCAAATTTTTTCTTTGCTATGTGGTGACGGTGGCTATTTTCGTCATCGAAAAGGTTTTGTTCATGCTTCTTTACCCGGGGCATTATGCCGGTGTGTCGCTCGCCGAGCGCTTGTCGGTTCTTTCCCACGGGCTTCCTATGGATTTGAGCGTTGCCGGTTATCTTACGATTATTCCGGCTCTGCTTATCATTGCGAGCGTGTGGACGACGCGCCGCCGTATTGCAAGGATTGAGAAGGCTTATTATGTTCTTGTAGCTGCATTGCTTTCGGCAATCTTCGTTCTTGACGCAGGGTTGTATGGCTATTGGGGTTTCAAACTCGATGCGACGCCTCTGTTCTATTTCTTCTCGTCGCCCTCGGCGGTGGTTGGGGGACTTGCATGGTGGCAGGCGGCAGGCGGTTTCGTGGGCTGGATTGCGGCAGCTGTTGCGCTGTACATGATTTATCGCTTCACGGTGCTGAAGGTGTCGCTGCCCGATGCCGAAGTGAAGCGGGCGAAAGTGACGGTGAGCTGTGTCATGGGCACGCTCGCTTTATTGCTGTTCATCCCGATAAGGGGCGGTGTTACGGTGTCGACCATGAATTTGAGTTCGGCATATTTCAGTCAGAATCAGCGGCTCAATCATGCAGCGATAAATCCGGCGTTCAGCTTGCTTTATTCCGCCACTCACCAGAGCGGAAAGAATGAAAATCTGGATTTCTTCGATGCGTCGCGTCTGGCGGCATTAAAACCGTCGGTGATACACGTGGAGCCTAAGAGCGGCGATGTCGACACGCTTCGCCTTTCTTCACCGCGCCCCGACATCTATATCGTGATTCTGGAAAGTTTTTCATCCCATCTGCTCCCTTATCAGTCGGGCGAGCCGGTTGCGGTGAAGCTCGATTCGATAGCGCGCAGCGGACTGANGTTTANNAATTTCTATGCCAACACTTTCCGCACCGACCGCGCCCTCCCGTCGATACTNAACGGTTATCCCGGGATTCCGCCGGTGAGCGTGATGAAATATGTCGACAGGCTGGAGGCGCTTCCTTCGCTGCCGAAATCGCTGAAAGATGCGGGATATGACTTGACCTACTATTATGGTGGCGACGTGAATTTCACCAACATGCTTGCGTTTCTCGTGAGCGGAGGGTTTGAAAATATTATATGCGACAAGGATTTTCCCGTTTCGCAACGTCTTGGGAAGTGGGGAGCGCAGGATGACGTTCTGTTTGACCGCGTGGCTGCTGATTTTGACAAGCGCGATGGGGAGAAGCCGGTTCTTAAAGTGGTGCAGACTTCGAGCAGCCATGAACCGTTCAAGGTNCCTTACAGCAAGCTTGAAAATCCCGCTGCCAACGCATTCGCTTATACCGACAGCATTGTGGGGAATTTCATGGAGCGTCTTAAAGCGTCGGGACGATGGGAGAATACCCTCGTGGTTCTTGTGCCCGATCACTATGGCGCTTATCCCAAGCCGATAGAATCGATGAAAGAGCGCCATCACGTGCCGTTGATTTTTACCGGCGGGGCTTTGAAGCAGGTAGGCAAGAATGCCGTTCCGGCATCACAAGCCGATATTGCCGCCACGCTGCTTGGAATGCTGGGGCTTGACCACAGCGCGTTTGCNTTCAGTAAAGATGTGTTTGACGAGCGCGCTCCTAAATTCGCATTTTTCTTAGAGCCTGAGCTTGCGGGTATAGTCGACGACAAGGGCTATGCCGCAATCAACGTGATATCGGGGGAGGTTGTCGAGACTTCGGGAGCCGATCCTTCAATCGACAGGCTGAAAGCTTATATTCAATTAATCAATCAAGATTTTGTAAACCGTTAATCTAAAAAACGAACTGACACATGATAGAATTTCTCAACAATATAGACACTCAGATTTTTCTGTTTTTCAACGGGATTCATTTCGCTTATTTCGATAAGCTGATGCCGCTGGTGACCGCCAAGTTCACATGGGTGCCGATGTATGCCACGCTGCTTTTTGTGTTGTTCAAGGGTTATTCCTGGCGCCAAGGAGTCGCATTGCTGATGGGGATAGTGCTCGCAATCACTCTTTCCGATCAGATTTGCGCCACGTTGATACGCCCGGTGGTGGAGCGTATGCGCCCTGCCAACCCGGATAATCCCTTGTCGGCGTTTGTGCATGTCGTCAACGGTTATCGCGGTGGGAGGTATGGATTCCCGTCATGCCATGCTGCAAACTCATTCGCTCTTGCGATGATTGTTTCGCTGATTGTTCGTTATCGCCGTTGCACTCTGTTCGTGTTTTTCTGGGCGGCGCTCAACTCTTATTCGCGCATTTATCTCGGGGTGCATTATCCGGGCGATCTTGTGTGTGGCGCCATNATCGGAATGCTTTGCGGCNCGTTGTGTTATTATGTGACCTGCCGTTTTGCGGGAATACGTTATCGCGCCAAGGATTATGCGCCGATGTCGGTGCTTTATGCCACTGAAGCNGGTCCGTTTCTTGCCCCTGTCCTTGGGGTNAGAATCGTCAATATACGTATTTCGGATGTATTCACCGCCGCAGGCTACGGCATAATGCTCACCATAGCCACGCTCGCCCTGTTCCTGTAAAAGTTCCGAGTCGTGCAGCGGGCTTTTGTGCGTTTCATGTGTTTGCCATCAGACGACGATTCAGTAGGCGCAGAGACTATTCAGATAGAGAAAACATGTCGAAAAACATTGTCTTAGTATCTTCATTGGGGTCGCTTGGCATTAATAATCTGAAATCGTTCTTTTCGTAGAACGGTATTGCCTTTATATACGCGTCCACTGTTATGAATCTGAAAGCAGAGACGACATGTTTTTCTTGAAGAAGAAATTTCAGAGATGTCATTAGTTCTGTGCCAAGCCCGGTGGAGTGCATAGATTTATCAACGGCGAAACGTCCGATTTTTACTGCCGGATAACTGCTAAACTGTTTCTCAACGGGGAACTCCTTTTTTATACGTTTCCACATTGAATTGGATGAATCCTGACGTGAAATTTTGTCGTTCAAGAGACAGAAGTAGGCGAGGATTTTCCCATTATCCTCAAGGATATATGTATATGCAATTTGTTTCTTTTGAAAGGCTTTAGCGTCGTTCAAAAGAAAATCATTCAAATCTTCGTCTCCGCAATCGAAGACGCCAAGCGGATAATCGTCAGTAAGACGGAGTAATTGTAGCATTCTTAAAAACGGATTTTTACTTTACGCTTGAAATCCTCGTAAGTTTTGCGAAGTTGCTCCTTTTTCTCTTTGGAATAGGGCTTGGTGCTTTGTATGATAGATTCGAACCGCTGTGCATCCGCACCGTAAAGCACCGGAGTTTCTGCTATTGGACGTGCCATGGCTAAAATGGATTATTTGTGAGTGCTTGAATATAAAACGATTGAACTCGTGAATTGTTATGCAAAGATACAGCTTTTTAGTTAAATGTCAATTAAAATTGTAGTCTAATAGTCTTGTTGAAAATTGGGATTGAGGAGGGGAAAAGTATAAAAAGCGGGAAAGAAATGCTCTTTACCGCTTATTTTTTGTATTTTTGCCATATAAACTGTTATAATGAGGTAATATGGCTAATAATGAAGCTCCCTCCGCGCCGCTCGAGAAGTGGACTGAAATCACCTTGCTCCCCGAATGGGAGGAGGAGTTCTATCTTGTCTATACGGCGAAGAAACACGGAAAGTGGGTCATGTTGAAGACCCTTAAACCGGAATATGCCGACAATCCTGAGTTTAAGGATTTGATAGAGAAGGAGTTTGACGTGAGATATAATCTCGCTCATCCCCACATTGTCATGATCAATGATTTTGAAGATGTGCCGGGACTTGGGAGATGCATTATTACCGACGATGTCTATGGCGACTCTCTTCAGAAGCTGATAAAGGAGAAAAAAGTGACCCCCGACATCATAGACAAGCTGAGGCACAACCTAATCGACGCAATCGATTATATCCAGACAAATCATATAGTCCACCATCCTATACGTCCCGAACGCATCATTTTCACCGAGAATGTGGGCAACCTGAAGCTGATCGACGTAGGTTTTGACCAACTTAAACATATCCAGCCCGCCGATGTCTCGGAGGACATATACAATTACGGATGCGTGCTGTCGGCGGCGCTTGACGCTGTTGAGGCTCCTGACCCCGATTTGCGGAAAATAGCCAGGAAGTGCATTGACCCGGATCCCAAAAAGCGTTACCGTGACTTGCAGGATCTGCACCTGGCTCTCGAAGGGCGCAAATCGTCCCATCTATTGTTTCTTCTTATCGCTTTCCTGGTTGTCATGATACTGGCGCTCGGTTGGCTCACGTTTAATAAAATATCCTGACACTTATTATGGCTGTTGAAATAGTTGAAGTAAAACAGAATAAGAAGGAGCTTGACCGCTATGTCAAGTTCGGAATAAAATTGTATGACGGCAACCCGTATTATGTTCCGCCATTGATTTTCGACGAGATAGCCACCCTTATGCCCGAGAAGAATCCGGCATTTGAGGTGTGTGAGGCTAAGAGCTGGCTGGCGTTGCGCGACGGCAAGCCTGTGGGCAGAATCACGGGCATCATCAACAACGTGGTCAATGAGCGCTCGGGGAAGAGGGACATGAGATTCGGATTCACCGACTTTATCGACGACAAGGAGGTGGTCGACGCTCTTTTCAACACGGCGATGAAGTGGGGCAAGGAGCGCGGGATGGATTCGATCATAGGACCTATGGGCTTTACCGACATGGACCATGAAGGGATGCTGACCGACGGTTTCGAGGAGGCAGGCACGATGGCTACCATCTATAACTACCCTTACTATGTGGACCACGTGGAGCGGATGGGCTTTGTGAAAGACGCCAACTGGGTGGAATATCGCCTTGTGGTGCCCGACTCGGTTCCCGACCAGCTGACGCGCGTCGCTTCCATCGTGGAGAAGAAATTGAAACTTAGGGTCATTAAATATACCAGCGGAAAGAAGATAAAGAATGACTACGGGGTGGCGCTGTTCGAGTTGATAAACGACGCCTACGACCAGCTCTACGGTTATTCGCCGCTCACTAAAAAGCAGATTAATTACTATATAGACCAATACCTGCCTATCCTTAAACTGGAGAACGTGAGCGTGATTGTCGATGAAAATGACACTCTTGTGGGCGTGGGAATCTCTATCCCGTCGATGACGAAGGCGCTTCAGAAGTCGCGCGGCAAGCTGTTCCCCTTTGGCTGGTATTATCTGCTCAAGGGGATGTATGGCAAGAACGACACTGTCGACTTGCTGCTCGTGGCTGTGAAGCCCGAACTTCAGGGCAAGGGGGTGAACGCGCTGCTTTTCACCGACCTTCTCCCGGTGTTTATCAAAAACGGCTACAAGTGGGCTGAGAGCAATCTTGAGCTTGCCGACAACGAGAGCGTGCAGCAGCAATGGAAGTTCTTCGAGCGCCGCCTTCACCGCAAGCGCTCGGTGTTCCGTAAGGCAATTCCTGATAATATCTGATTGAAATGGCAATAACTCCACTTCTGAGACCATTTTTTCTTCATCGCGCCGGGGTGGCGCGCAAGAGCGCCATGGATGCAGAGGCGACTCAGCGGCGCCAGCTCGCATGGATGATTTCATCGGCACGTGACACTTTTGTGGGAGAAAAGTGGGGATTCAGGGAGATGGATTCTTATGAAGATTTTTGTAGTCGGGTGCCGCTTTCCGAGTATTCCGATCTGCGCCCGCTCGTGATGAGGATGGTCAACGGTGAGCGTGACATCCTGTGGAAAGGGGTGACTCGTAATTTCGCGCAATCGTCGGGAACATCTGACGGAAAGAGCAAGTATATTCCCATTACTGCCGACTCTTTCAAGCGGAATCACTATCAGGGCGGTGCCGACGTGGTGGCGTTCTACCTGTCGCAGTATCCCGACAGCCGCATTTTTGACGGGAAAAGTTTCATTCTCGGCGGTAGCTTCGCCAACGAGCTGTCGCTGCCGGCGGGAGTGTCGGTGGGCGACTTGTCGGCAAACCTTATTCAAAATATAAATCCGCTTGTCAATCTCGTGAGGGTGCCGTCGAAGAAGGTAGCCCTGATGGCTGACTGGCGCATCAAGCTTCCGGCTCTTGTCAAGGCGTCGATGCATGAGAACATCACCAACATCTCGGGAGTGCCCTCGTGGTTCCTTACAGTGCTGAAAGAGGTTGTGGCTCAATCAGGAGCGGGCAATATTCATGAGCTGTGGAGTAATCTTGAAGTGTTTTTCCACGGAGGAATCGCATTCGAGCCCTACCGCGAGCAGTACCGCCACATCACCGACCCTGAAAAGATGCGCTACGTGGAGACCTACAACGCTTCGGAGGGGTTCTTTGCCGTGCAGGACGACGCTGACGACCACGGAATGCTGTTGCTGCTCGACATAGGGGTGTTCTATGAGTTCATCCCGGTTGAGGAGTCGATGGCTGACTCTCAGCATGCCCTCCCGGTGTGGAGGGTTGAACCGGGAAAAACGTATGCCCTTGTCGTGACGGCTTGCAACGGACTGTGGCGCTTTAAGATCG
>WFMA01000135.1 GCA_009177195.1 Bacteroidales bacterium
TGATTGCAAGTTCAAAGCCATTATCCCAAGTCCAAACATTGTTAGCCGTACCTTGGTCGGTGAAAGTGTCAAAATCTTTGTGAGAAAGGGCGCCATCACTGTAAGCAAGAGTCACAGTTTGTTCGTCGGTAACTCCGTCAGCTTTTGCACTGAAAGAAACAGTCATTGCTGCAACAGCAATAAGGGTAAAAATTTTTTTCATGTAAGTGAGTTTAGTTAAATAATTGGTATTAAAAAGTACGCAAATGTATGTAATATTTTTTAATTGCACAAGATATTTAACAAAATAAAATGTGAAAACGCTTAAAAATACTGAAGATACAGGAAATCATGCGACGCTATTCAAATCGCACCAAGTGAGCTGTCAATAAAACAGTGTTACAGAAAATGTAGGGACATCGCGTGCGATGTCGCCGGATGGATTGACGGTTGCAATCATGGTAATACGATGTGGACATGGCGCGCCATGTCCCTACTGCTGAGGTTGGCGCGCCAAGTTGATCGACGACCAAAAGTATTGAGTGCATCGGTCGCCGTAGAGGGCTATTGCTGCCGGGTGGGGCGAGGGAGCGTGCGGATTTTTTCGATAGCCATGATCATCGCTGTCATTGAAGCGCGGATGATGACCCTCTGGCGGTTGCCGGGAAAATGATGGGTGAAGGAAAATGTTTCGCCGGGAATCTTAACGGCTATGCACACTGTCCCTACGGGCTTGCCTTCGGTGGCTCCGCCGGGTCCCGCTATGCCTGAAGTGGCTATAGCGCAATCGGTTGCAAGCGCTTTGCAAGCTCCCTGAACCATCTCTTCCACCACGGGAATGCTGACGGCTCCGTGATTGTCGAGCGACTCGGCGCTGACTCCGAGGATGTTTCGCTTCACTTCGTTGGAATAGGCTACAACGCCCCCGTTGAATGCGTTTGAACTTCCGGGAACCGAGGTGATCAGATGGGCTATATTACCGCCGGTGCAGCTTTCGGCTGTGGCAATGGTGAGCCGCCGCTCGATCAGTTCCTTGAGGAGAATCTCTTCTATGGGCATGTCGGCGTCGCAGAGCACGTGGTCGCCGAGCATGGCGCAGAGCGAGGAGTGGTAGCGGTTTATTTCGGCGATAAGCATGTCACGGTCGGGCGAGGCTCCGTCAATGCGCAGTCTCACCAGTCCAGGCTTGGGCAGANAGGCGAGATGTAGGTAGGGTGGCAGGGAGTTTTCCCACTCCTCGATAGTCATGGCGAGTAGCGACTCGCTGTAGCCCACGACCATGACCGTTCGATGCTCGTAGTAGATTTTCGACGGGAATCGCTCCACGAGCTGCGGGATGACCCGGCGGTCGAGCATCTCGCGGGTTTCAAACGGAACGCCGGGGAGGGTGACGAGCACTTTTCCGTCGCGTTCAAACCACATGATTGGGGCGGTGCCCACTTCGTTCTGGATTATGCGGCATGAGGATGGAACGAGTGCCTGTCGCGCCGTGAGGTCGTTGAGTTTCAGTCCGCGTCGCTCTACCACGCGCTTCACGTTGTCGAGCACGGAATCGTCAAGCACAAGTTCTCCGCCGAAGTAGTCGCAAAGAGTCTGCTTGGTGATGTCGTCTTTGGTCGGTCCGAGTCCGCCGGTGGTAAGAACCACGTCGCTCGACTCGAAAGCTCGGTCGATGGCGCGTGTTATCTGCTCGGCGTTGTCGTCGACTATCTGAATGTCGGCTACCTGCCATCCAAGTGGGTCAAGGCGGCGGGAGATGTCAGATGAATTGGTATCGATAACCTGTCCTAAAAGCAGTTCTTTGCCTATTACTACGATTGATACTTGCATGGCGATGGAAAGAAGTTAGATGGTGACACGCGCGTAGGGGGCTTCGTCGAGCGCGCAGAAATCCTGGTTGAGATACTTGAAATAGCCGGCGATCGCCACCATGGCGGCGTTGTCGGTGGTGAACGCTCTTTCGGGGATGAATGCGTTGAGCGAATTTTTACGGCAATACTCGGCGACGGCGTCGCGCACTCCCGAGTTAGCCGATACTCCGCCGCCTATCGCGACAGTCGACACTCCGGTGAGCTTCACCGCTTTTTTCAGCTTGTCGAGGAGAATCTCGATGATGGTGCGCTGGAGCGATGCCGCAAGGTCGGCTTTGTTGTGTTCGATAAAATCGGGGTNGGTCTTGAGATTGTCGCGCAGNGTGTAGAGAAACGAGGTTTTGAGTCCGCTGAAACTGTAGTCGAGCCCGGGAATGTGGGGCTTTGAAAATTTGAATTTCAAGGGGTCGCCCTGGGCTGCAAGCCGGTCGATGTGGGGACCTCCCGGATAGGGGAGACCCATGACCTTCGCGCACTTGTCGAAGGCTTCGCCGGCGGCATCGTCAATGGTTTTTCCGATCACTTCCATGTCGTAGGGGCTCTTGACATGGATGAGCTGCGAGTTTCCGCCCGATATGAGCAGGCACAGGTAGGGAAATTCAGGCACCGCGTCGGTCTCCTCCTTTTTCACGAAATGGGACAGGACATGACCGTGGAGGTGGTTGACATCGACAAGAGGGATGTCGAGCCCNAGTGACATCCCTTTGGCAAAGGAGGCGCCGACCAGTAGCGAGCCGAGCAGTCCCGGACCGCGGGTGAAGGCGATTGCCGAAAGCTGTGACTTGTCGATTCCCGCGCGCTTGATGGCGGTATCGACCACCGGCACGATGTTTTGCTGATGGGCTCGCGAGGCGAGCTCGGGCACCACGCCGCCATACTCCTCATGCACTTTCTGGCTTGCAATTACGTTGCTCAATAGCAAGCCGTCCTTTATCACGGCAGCCGAGGTGTCGTCGCAGGAAGATTCGATTCCCAATATTATTGTACTCATGAAGTCATATTTTAGAGCGCAAACTTAGCCAGAATTTTTGAAACAAGTGTCGGCAAGGCGAAAAAAATGCTTAATTTTGCACTAATATTATGACGAAAATCTACAACATATTCAGGGCTTTGTTGGTGACAGTTCTCGCATTGGCGATAATCGGTCCGCTGGTACTGTATATCGTGTTGTCGGTGAGCGGGGTGCAGCGTGCGGCGGGAAATGTAGCCGAGCGGGAGCTGAGCAAGCTGCTCGGAGCCGAAGTGAAAATCGGCGACGTGGATTTTTCGCCGTTCAACAAGCTGACGCTTAAAGATGTCATAGTGAAGGACTCGCTCAATGACACGATCATGAGAGTAGAGCGGCTTGGCGCGGGAGTGGTGATGTCGAAACTGATTGTGCAGCGCCGGCTCATATTTTCTTATGCCGAAGTGCTCGGACTGGAGGCGAGGCTGTGGCGCGATTCTACCGGCGCTCCTCTAAATATTCAGCCTATAATCGACCGGCTTTCATCGAAGGACGATAATAAACCGCCTGCGGAATTTGATTTGAGAATCAACAATATCGTGATTCGCAACGCTGACATAAAATATGACGTGCTGTCAGAGCCTCGTCTCGCTCAATTTGACAAGAATCATATCGCCATAAGCGAGCTCAAGGCTGACATCTTGCTGCCGAGGATAAAGAACGACTGTTATCTCATCGACTTGAAACGCCTTGCCCTGAAAGAGCGCTCGGGACTGACGGTGGAGTCGCTCAGCGGGAATTTTACAGTGACCGACACTCTTCTCTCTGCCGAAAATTTCGATTTGAAACTTTCGGAGTCAAGAATAAAATTGGGACCGATAGCCCTCCGATGCAGCGCGTTGAAGAATCTCGGCAATGAGATTTTCGACATCCCGATAGATATTGAGATATTGCCGCCGAGCTGCGTGGCGACCGCTGACGCAGCCGCTTTCGTTCCGAAACTTCGCGGACAAAATCTTAAGCTCAATCTGGCATGCCGGGCGACGGGCGCGATTTCCGACATGGAGGTGAGTTCGTTTCACGCCGCCGCTTCAGGAGGTGGGCTGGAACTGGCTCTTAGCGGGCGGGTGAAGGGATTGCCCGATGTGAAAAATCTTGAAGCGAAATTGCCTGAAATGGAACTGTCGGCTACTTCCGAACGCTACTTCAATCTGCTTAAAGGGTTTATGGGCGACAATCACGGCGCNCTTGAAATGATATCGCGNGTCGGCGANTTGCACTATGCCGGAGCGATTGAAGGGAAAACGGATGCTGCCGTTTGCGACGGGCATCTTGTCACTTCGATAGGCTCCGTGGATATCGACGCTGAATATCGGCGTGATTCGATCCGCTCGATCCATCACCTTGCCGGAAATGTGAAGATTGATTCTTTTGACCTCGGGCGATTGCTCGATAAGAAGGATTTCGGATTGGTGTCGGCTGATATCGATGCCGATGCGAGGTTGAGAGGAAAGGATGTGTCGGGCGACTTCGATGTGACGCTTGANCGGTTTGATTACAAAGGCTATGATTACAGGCTCGCCTCTTTCTCGGGACGAGTGGATAAGCGCCGCATGGACGGAACCATTGAAATGGATGACGAGAATGTGAGACTCAGTCTCGCCGGCTGGGCTGACTTCTCGGACGGAATGCTGACTTGCGACTTGAACGGCNGGCTTAAGGACTTTAANCCTTANGCCCTGAATCTCACCAAGTCTTATCAAGGTTATTCGCTCTCTTCCGACATCGACGTGAGCATCAAGGGGAAGACACCGGAGACTGCCGACGGAAAAGCCGAGCTGACGCGCCTTGATTTCAGAAATGCCGAGGGCGACGGCATAGGGATGGACCACGTCACTCTTCTCGCATCAGGCTCTACGAGCACGCAGTTCATAGTCCTNCGATCGGATATTTTNGAGGGNCAGCTTTCGGGGCATTACCGGTTTAAGGATATCGTGCCGGCAGGGAGGCAATTGCTTTCGGGGGTATTCCCGTCGCTGATTGCGCCCGTCGCAAACCGCAGGGCGATTCCCGGGGAGGAGCAATGTGACCTGAAATTGAATTTTGAGTTGAGGGAGAATGACCGCACTAACCGGTGGCTCGAGTTCTTTAAATCGCCCGTGACGCTTCTTCATCCGGTGACAATCGAGAGCTCGCTCAACATGGCTACGTGCGACATGAGGCTTGCTGTCGATGCTCCTTACCTGCTGAAAAAGGATAAATTTATCGATAACACTTCGCTGCAAGTGAACGTGGACGGGGAGGACAGCACCGCCTATGTTTTCTTTACAACCCTCTATCCCACGAAAGAGGGGGCGGCGACGATTTCACTAACCGCCCACGGAAAAAATGATTTCCTTGACTCGGATATAGCATGGGAAATTGACCGTAAACGCCGTTTTGACGGGCAGATAGGCTTGGCTACACGATTTGAAAAATGCAAGTTTGGTGGAATCGATGTCAATTTAGGAATAAAGGAGAGCGAGTTTGTGATCAACGACACGACATGGGTGGTTAAGCCTGCGTCGATCGACATGGCGCATGGGCGGATCGCAGTGAATGATATCGACGTGGGGCGTCAGGGACAGTTTGTCAAGATTGCCGGAGTGGTGTCGGACAATCCCGACGACGTGCTTACGCTTAAACTGCACGACATGAGTCTGGACTATGTGTTTGAGACGCTTGCGATCAGCAATGTGGATTTCGGCGGGACAGCTACGGGCGATTTNTATGCCCGCAACCTGTTGGCAAAGGAGCCGCGGCTTGACACTCCAAACCTCCATGTGAAGCAATTGCGCTACAACAAGTCGTTGCTTGGCGACGCCGATATNGTGAGCCGCTGGGACAACGAGCAGAAAGGGGTGACGATAGATGCCGATATTCTTCAGGAAAATGGCAGACGGTCGACGGTGAACGGAATAATCTATCCCATAGCCGAGGCTCTTGACTTCAGGTTTAACGCCGATCGGCTCAATGTGGGCTTCATGCGTCCTTATATGGAGGCNTTCACTTCGTCGATCGAAGGGTATGCTTCGGGACAGGCAAGGCTGTTTGGCACGTTCAAGTACATCGATATGACCGGTGATATTTATGCCGAGGACCTGAAGATGAAACTTGATATNACGAATACNTATTACACNACCACCGACTCGATTCATCTCACTCCGGGACGCATATCATTCGGCAACGTGAATCTATATGACGAGCTGGGAAATAAAGCCAAGCTTGACGGATGGGTGACTCACAAGTGTTTCAAAGAGCCTGAATTTGAGTTCAGGATATCGCAGGCGCGTAATTTCCTCTGTTTCGATGTCAATGAAAAAATCAACCCGGTGTGGTTTGGCAAAATATTCTGCAACGGAATGGCTCTTATAAAAGGCGTGCCGGGTTTCATCGATGTCAATGTTGATATTTCTACCGCTCCCAAGTCGGAGTTTACGTTTGTGCTTTCNGACACGGAGGCTGCCGACGAATACACATTNATGACCTTCAATGACCGTGACGCGATGAAGGGCGAGTTGCTTCTGGCTNTCGAAGACCCGCGCGNTGCGTCGATCAAGCGCCTTAAAGAGCATTATGAGAAGTTGAGGCAGGAGGAGGACAATCCGTCGGTCTACAGGGTTAATCTGCAAGTGGAGGCTAACCCCAACGGCGAGATGATACTGGTGATGGATCCCGACGGCGGNGACAGGATGAAAGCGCGNGGCAACGGCAACCTTCGAATCGANTATAACTCAGCCGACGACGAGATGCTGATGTATGGCACCTACACGCTCACTCANGGTAGCTACAACTTCACGCTTCAGGATATCATCATCAAGGATTTCACCATCAAGCCCGGAAGCTCGATTGCGTTCCGAGGGGATCCGCTCGACGCTGTGCTCGACATTCAGGCGATATATTCGGTCAATGCCAATTTGAGCGATCTTGACGAGTCGTTCCTGCAGGACCGTGAGCTTACCCGCACCAACGTGCCGGTGCATGCGCTGCTGAAAGTGTCGGGCGACATGCAGCAACCCGATATAAATTTCGATCTCGAATTTCCCACTCTCACCCAGGACACCTATCGCAAGGTGAAGAGTATAGTGAGCACCGAGGAGATGATGAACCGCCAGATAATCTATCTGCTCGCTCTTAACCGTTTCTATACGCCCGACTACATGGCGTCTACCACCAAGGGGAATGAACTGGTGTCGGTGGCTTCATCGACTATATCGTCGCAGTTGACTTCGATGCTGGGGCAGTTGAGCGACAATTGGACCATCGCGCCTAATATACGCAGCGACCGCGGCGATTTCAGCGACATGGAGGTGGATCTCGCCCTTTCGAGCTATCTGCTTGACAACCGGTTGCTCTTCAACGGCAATTTCGGCTATCGCGACAACGCCATGAACAATAANTCGTTNATAGGCGACTTNGACCTTGAATATCTTCTGAATAAGTCGGGGAATATAAGACTGAAGGCTTATAACCGCTACAATGATCAGAACTATTATCTGCGTTCGGCTCAGACGACTCAGGGAGTCGGAGTGGTTTTCAAAAGGGACTTCGACGACATTTTCTCATTCTGGCGGCGTATGTGGCATAAAGACAAGAAGAAGGATGGGGATAAAAAGAGTCAAGACTCTTCATCAGCCGGCGATGGGGCGGAAAAAGAGCCTTGACGGTATGTAATGCAGAAGCCGGAGCTCAAAGTTAGAGTTTTTCTTCGTCGAGCTTGTCCTCCTGGTCAAGTTGGTAATAGCGAGCCAAAAGGGCGATGAAGCGTGAAATTTGGTTCAATGCCGTGGTTGTCTCCTTCGATATTTCCTGACCCTTGAGTTTCAGCATCAAAGCTCCGTAGAGCGCTGTGAAGCAAGTCTCGATTTCATCAGTCTTGGTGTCGCCCTGCTTTGAGCGGAGCTCCACGATGTAGGGGAGGGTCTTGTAGAATTCGGCGGCATATTCAGGATGCTTTGGATCCTTGAGCAGCCGCAGATGAAGATCGTCGAGCTGGATAATCACGTTTTTGTTGAGCTGCAAATGTCCTTTCTCGGCGACATCCTCTCGGCGCATCATGTCGATGAGCGACTCATACCATTCAGCCATCTCCTTGTATTGTTCCTCCGAGAGAGTGAACTTGTCGATCACATTTGCCTTGATTTTGTCAAGGTCCATTCCGTTTGCGCGGATTATATCTTCGATTTGCCACATATATAGCAGATATTCCGCAATGTTTTCTTTACGTTTTTGTGAAGCTATATACATAATTCAAATTTCATTTTTTGAAGTAGAAATCGAGTACGTCGCGGGCAGCGGTGAAAGAGCTCTGCTGATTGTTGAGCACTTTTATTTCCTTTTCCTGCAACAGCTTTTCCACTTCGGGGTTAGAGTAAAAATGTTGGCGAAGTTTCTCATTGATTGTTTCATACATCCAGTAGCGTGCCTGTTCCTGACGCTTGATGTCGAAATAGCCGTTCTCTTTAACGAACTTGAAGTAGCGGTCGATCATGTCCCACACTTCGGGTACACCTATATTATAATAGCCCGAATAGCACAATACTTCGGGTTGCCATCCCGACGCTGTGGGCGGGAAGAGGTGCAACGCGCTTCGGAACTGGGCTTGCGCAAGCCGCGCACGGTCGATGTTGTCGCCGTCAGCTTTATTGATCACGATGCCGTCAGCCATCTCCATGATGCCTCGTTTTATTCCCTGCAGTTCGTCGCCTGTGCCGGCAAGCTGGATGAGCAGGAAGAAATCGACCATTGAATGTACGGCTGTCTCGCTTTGCCCCACGCCCACGGTTTCTACAAAGATGTTGTTGTAGCCGGCGGCTTCGCAAAGCACGATGGTTTCTCTGGTTTTNCGCGCCACTCCTCCAAGNCTTCCTGCCGACGGGCTGGGGCGGATGAATGCCGAGGGGTGGACGGCGAGTTGTTCCATGCGGGTCTTGTCGCCGAGGATTGAGCCTTTGGTGCGTTCGCTTGACGGGTCGATGGCGAGAACGGCAAGTTTACCTCCATCTTTAAGTATGTGGAGTCCGAACACATCGATTGATGTCGATTTGCCGGCTCCCGGCACTCCGGTGATTCCGATGCGTCGGGAGTTGCCTGAATAAGGCAGGCATTTTTCAATCACTTCCTGAGCGATGGCTTGATGATCGGGCGATAGGCTTTCCACCAGTGTGACGGCGCGGCTCAACACCGTTACGTCGCCTTTGAGAATCCCTTCAACCAGTTCTGAGGCTGAGGGGAGTGGACGGCGTTTGCGCGGTTTCAGGTAGGGGTTGACAACAGGAGGTTGCTTAACTCCGCTGTTGACGGTGAGCCCTATGTATTGCTCGTCATTTTCTATGTGGTGGTGATGGTCGTCGTGACAGTTGAAATCTTCCATTTCGTTTATTTAATATATTCGCCGGTGACACGGATGTTTGTCACGGGACGGTCAGGGTCATTGGTTATTAACACGATTCGCGCGTTCAGCATTTTTTCAGCGCTTTTTGACGTGTCGGCTTTTATCTCAAGAGTGGCGTTGCTTCCTCCCTTAATTTTGTTTTTTGATATTTTCACCGTCACGCATGGATCGGAAGAGGATACCTTGCGTATGATAAGCTCGTTCTTTCCGAAATTGTCGATAGTGATTTCAGCTGAGCGCTTTTCGCCTTTGGTCATCTCACCGAAATCGACTGATGAGGATGACAGAGCGATGTCGGGAGCTTTCTCTATCTCGGCTTTTGTCATTTTTGAGAAATCCTCGTTGACGATAGCGGTCACGTCGACTGTGTGTGATGTGCCGTCGGGAGTATCGGAAATAATTGTAGCCTCATGGGTGGTGAGTCCCCAATCGGTTTCTCCGCCGGTGTTATAGAATAGCGTGAATGTCACCTGTTCGCCCGGAGGCACTANCGCCGGTTCGATTTGAGCGGTGATGTAGCGNGGCAGTCCTTTGACAGCCGGACGCAAGGTGTCGGCGCTCTGGTTATAGCCCTCCAGAAATGCTGTCTTGGTCCTTCCTTTCAGTATTTCGCCGAAGGGGATGATGTCGCGACGCAATTTGAGCTTGCCCACTTCTATGGGGAAACGGGCGCGAAGAGTGTTGGACGCGCCAATTACAACTCCGGTTATCTCAAGCACAGTCTGGCGGGGAGTGGTGTTGGTCTCCACCTTTACTTTTTTGTCAAACTTGCCGGGGCGNCCGGTCGGGTCATATACCACTTTTATCACGGCGGTGTCGCCGGGAGCTATCGGCTCCTTAGTGTAGGAGGGGATGGTACAGCCACATGACGCTCTTGCGGCGAATATCATCAGGGGCTCGTCGCCGGTGTTGACAAGGCGGAAATCGGTGCTTACCCGTCCCATGTCTTCGTCAAACGCGCCAAAGTCGTGGGAGGTTTCAAGCCATTTTGCCGATACCACGGCATCGGCATGTATAGCGGAAATTGCCAGCAATGCAGCTGCGGCAAATAATTCAAGCGTTTTCATTGTCGATTATTTGGATGACGGAATAACGACCCCTTTTATCTTCAAAGTAGTTCGCGGAGAGGAGGCGTTGGATTTCACCTGAATGCTTTTTTCAAATTCTCCGGGACGACCTTTGGGATCATAGCNCACTTTCACCACGGCTGTTTTGCCGGGCATGATGGGCTCTTTCGGGATTTCTGGGACGGTGCATCCGCATGACGCTCTTGCCGACTTGATGACGAGCGGCGCCTTGCCGGTGTTTTTTACCACAAACTCATGTGACACTATGCCTCCGTTTTCCTTGACGTTGCCGAAGTCATAAACCGGATCGGTAAACACTATCTTGGAATTGCTGCCGGCAAATGCGACAAGGCTCAGCATAGCTATAAAAAGCGAAAAAATGGTTCTTTTCATTTTCATCTCCTTAGTTTCGTAGTTTATGTATATAACGTAAAGTTAACAACTATGAATTTCGGAACGCTTCAAATAAAGGTTAATTTAAGTTAATCGACTGTCACTTTCGATTTTTCAATGCCGAGCCCGAAGAGCGCGTAGTCGTAAAAAACGGGATCGTCGGGACGCATGGTTTTCAATGCGTCGGTCACCTCGATTACAGATTTCTTGTCATTAGCCTTGCGGGTGAGCAATCCCAATTCCCGGGCGGTGTTGCCAACGTGTACATCAAGCGGAATGTAGAGCTGTGACGGTTTTATCACATCCCACACTCCGAGGTCGACGATGCCGTCATTTCTTACGAGCCATCTCAGAGCCATGTTGACGCGCTTCAGCGCTGTGGCGTCGAGATTCCCCGGAAGGCATCGCGAATCTTCACATCCGTTAGCGTTGAGGAGCTCGCGGTTTAGCCCTTCCACCAGTTTCCATGCAGGAAATTCCGACTTGTCGATCCCTTCGGCGGCGGCAAAATCAGCGAGACTGTCATGACGCGAATAGATTGCGTTGAGCCCGCGAAGAAAATGGCGGAAGTTTTTTGCGAAAAAAGTGCGGTGGATGTTCATGTCGGGCAGCTCTTCATAACCCTTGTCCATCACATAGCTGTAGGGGGAGTTATCCATCAAGGCGAGCATCTTGTTGCAGTTTCCGCATATCATCTTGCGATTGCCCCATGAGATGGTGGCGCATAACAGCGATGCGATTTCGATGTCGCGTAAGTCGGTGAAACGTCTCGGGAACTGAACCGGATCATTGGTTATGAAGTCAGGATTATTGATGCGTGTAGCTTCATAGTCTAGAAGCTCTTTCAAATCATTATGCGTCATGGCGTAGTTAGATTAAATATTTACGGCGTGCCGTAAATGCTTCGGATCAATCCGAGATCCGCATTTCGACCCGCCGTTAATATCGTGTTTATAATCGGGAAACAGGGATTATTCTTCGCTGTCGTCCTCTTTCATGTTGTGGAACACGTTCTGTACATCCTCGTCTTCCTCAAATTTTTCAAGAAGTTTTTCAATCTGAGCACGCTGTTCAGCGTTCACTTCTTTAAGATCGTTGGGGATGCGTTCAAATTCAGCGCTGATGATTTCGATGCCGTTCTCCTCAAGATGTTTCTGGATGTTGGCAAATTCTTCAAACGCGCCGTAGAGTACGATTTCCTCTTCGTCGGCTTCAACTTCGTCTACACCGTAGTCGATGAGTTCAAGTTCAAGATCTTCAACCGACATTCCTTCGGTGGGTTTGATTTTGAACACGCTCTTGTGGTCGAAAAGGAATGAAAGCGAACCCTGGGTTCCAAGTGTGCCGCCGTGTTTATTGAAATAGGAGCGCACGTTTGCCACGGTGCGAGTGTTGTTGTCGGTAGCTGCTTCGACTACGATTGCGATTCCATAAGGACCATATCCTTCATATACGATTTCCTTGTAGTCGCTTGAATCTTTATCTGTNGCTTTTTTGATTGCGCGTTCAACAGTGTCTTTAGGCATGTTTGCCGCCTTGGCATTCTGCATCAATACGCGCAGGCGGGGGTTGGTCGAAGGATCAGGACCGCCGGCTTTAGCGGCAATTGTGATTTCCTTACCAATGCGGGTGAATGTGCGCGACATGTTACCCCAGCGTTTAAGTTTTCTGGCTTTGCGGTATTCAAAAGCTCTTCCCATAGTGTAACTTTATGTTTTATCTATTGATTGTTTCGTTTATCTCAGTGTGGCGCCAAGCTGTTTTTGCAGATTGGTGATTATTTTCGACATGACGGCTTCGATCTGCTTGTCCTGAAGTGTCTTTTCGTCGTCCTGCAGAGTGAGGGAGATAGCATAGCTCTTTTTACCCGGTTCAAGACCTTCTCCGGTATAGACATCAAATAGCTCGACGTTCTTGAGCAGTTTACGCTCGCTGTCCTTCACGACTTTTTCAACCTGAGCGAAGCTGACGCCATCGTCGATGAGGAGCGCCAAATCGCGTTTCACGGGCTGAGTCTTAGGCAGCGGCGCGTAGAGCACTTTTTTCTTGATTGACAGATTGACAAGCGCGCGCCAGTCAAGTTCGGCATAAATGACCTCCTGCTTGATGTCGCATTTCTTAAGCAGCGATTTTTTGAGAATGCCCATTGTGCCGAGAGATTTTCCCGAACGGGTGCTGATAGCCACACATCCCGAGTAGAGCGGATCCACTGCAACGGCAAGGCTTATTTCCTTATCGGAGATGCCCAGTTTTTCAAATATGTTGGCTACGATTGCTTTCATGTCGTAGAATGACGCTTTTTCTTCTTTGCGAGCCCAGTTGCCGGTGCGTATATTTCCGGTGAGCCACAGTGCGAGACGTTCCGATTCCGAGAATGGAGCTATCGGATTTTCNGCAGTCACCTCCACGGTGAGGTCTCGGCTGTAAACATTTCCGAACTCATAAAGCATAAGATCGCTATCGCGGCGGTTTATATTGTGGCATATTGACTCAAGCCCGCCAAATAGAAGCGTCATGCGCATCACGTTGAGGTCGTTGCTCAGTGGATTGAGCAGTTTAACCGGTGAATGCTTTTCATCGGTAAGCCCCTCATAATAGGCTTCAGCGGTGAGGGAGTTGTTGAGAATTTCGTTGAATCCTATTGCCGAAAGCTGGTTGCTTATCATTTCGCGCAATTCGTTGCTACGGTCGGTGAATCCTTTGTAAGAAAGACTCGACTGCACTGTTGAATTGATATCCACATTATTGTAGCCGTAAATGCGGAGCACATCCTCAACCACGTCGCAGGGACGTTTCACGTCAACTCGATAAGTGGGCACGAGAAGATCGATAGCGCCGTCATGGCGACCGGTGATTTCCATTTCGAGCGACTTAACGATTGAATCGACAGTGTCCTGAGGAATCTCTTTGCCGACGAGATTGTTCAGGTATTCGTAGCTCAATGTTACCGGGAACGGCTTGATCGGCTCAGGATAGAGGTCGATCACGTCGCCGCATATCTCACCGCCGGCAAGCTCCTTTATCATGAGGGCTGCAAGTTTAAGGCAGTAGAGGGTGGCGTTGGGGTCGGTGCCGCGTTCGTAACGGAATGAAGCGTCGGTGTTCAGTCCATGGCGACGGGCGGTTTTTCTTATTGAAGTGGGATTGAAATAGGCGCTTTCAAGGAATACGGAGGTGGTATTGTCGGTCACACCCGAGTCAAGACCTCCGAAAACGCCGGCGATGCACATAGGCTTTTCTGCATCGCATATCATCAAGTCTCGCGAGTCAAGTTTACGCTCCACGTCGTCAAGAGTTGTGAAAGGAGTGCCTTCCGCGCAATGTCTCACCACCACTTTTCCGCCTCCAATCTTGTCGGCGTCAAAACTGTGGAGCGGTTGCCCCATCCCAAGCAATATATAGTTGGTTATATCGACCACGTTGTTGATGGGGCGCTGACCGATGGTGTTAAGATAATTTTTCAGCCATTCAGGGCTCTCGGCAACTTTAATGCCTCGGATGGTGACTCCCGAGTAGCGGGGACATGCATTGAAATCCTCAACCTCTACCGATATTGCTCCGTCAGGCTTGTCGCTCTTGAACGAGCTTACGTCGGGACGATGAAGCTTCGCTGCGTCGGCATGACATGCGAGCCATGCTGAAAGATCGCGAGCCACGCCATAGTGAGATGCGGCATCAACACGGTTGGGGGTGAGGTCGACCTCAATCATGTAGTCGCTCTTCAGGTCGTAGAAGTCGGCTGCGGGAGTGCCGGGAGCGACTTCACGGTCAATCACGATTATTCCGTCATGGGAAGCGCCCACGCCGATTTCATCTTCAGCACAGATCATTCCGAATGATTCAACGCCGCGTATTTTTGATTTCTTGATTTGGAATTCCTTGTCGCCGTCATACAGGGTAGTGCCCACGGTAGCTACGACAACCGTTTGCCCGGCTGCGACATTAGGCGCTCCGCACACAATCTGAGTCGGCTCGCCGTTGCCCAGGTCCACTGTGGTTATGTGAAGGTGGTCACTATTGGGATGCTCTTCACAGGTGAGAACCTTTCCTATTACAATTCCTTTGAGACCGCCTCGTATCGACTCGACTTCCTCGACGGTGCCCACTTCAAGTCCTATTGAAGTAAGCGCTTCAGCGACTTCTTCGGGGGTAAGTGAGAAATTAAGGTATTCCTTTAACCAGTTATATGAGATATTCATTGCTTAAAATGCTCTGTATGGGACATTTCGCTGTCCCAATGTTAATTCGTGCAAATTTACAAAAAAATCTCCATTCAACAAAATCAAGATAAAGTGTTTGCAAAACGGCAAATAGTCATTATTTTTGCAATAAAGTTTAATGCCTAAAATATTGCAAATTATGCTTCGTAACCTGTTGGTTTGCGCCGGGATGTTATTAGCTATGACATTGGGCGCTCAGTGCAAAGACGGCGCATGTTCCCATCGCGCCTGGATGGACAGTAACGTGTGGAACAACGGATGGAATGTCGCCGCGCATTCCTCGATAAACGCCAAGGAATTTCATGAACAATATGAGAAAAACAAGGAGGTGTGGGACGCCATGTTTTCCTACCTCGCTAAGATTGATCTCGACACATTGTCGTTGGGACGCATCGATATCGTTCCCGGAAGATGCTATATAAAGATGAGCGAATATGTGCCTCGTGAATCCGACAAGGTGAACATCGAGCAGCACCATGACTGGATCGATCTCCAGTACACTTTGAGCGGAAACGAAAAAATGGGTTATGCCAAGGACGTAACCGTGAAACATGAATATAATCCTAAAAAGGATGTGGCTCATTTCAATTCCGACAACGTCACTTATTATAAGGCGGGACCTGAAGCGTTTTATCTGTTTTTCCCCACCGACTATCACCAGCCGTCGGTGATTGATGGCGAGCCTGTCACAAGCCGTAAACTGGTTTGCAAAATCGAATATATTCATTAAATTCATAGTGCGGCATAGCCGTGGATTCAATGCCGAAATCGAATATCATGAATTTTAGAACATATTTTTTCTCCTGCATGGCGTTGGTCGGGAGCCTTCAGGCATTGTCGGCTTCTAAAACCTTGCAGGTTGATGCCGGCAAAATCGGAGCCGAGATTCAGCCCACGATGTACGGACTATTCTTTGAGGATATAAATTATGGAGCTGACGGCGGCTTGTATGCCGAAAAAATAAAGAATCGTTCATTTGAGTTCCCTCAGAATCTTGCCGGCTGGACTGCGTTCGGCAACGTGGAGCTGAAGGATGACGGACCATTTGAACGCAATCCTCATTATGTGTCACTCTCATCGGCAGGTCACAATGACAAGCATACCGGTCTCGACAATGAAGGATTCTTTGGTGTTTCCTGCGTGAAAGGGGAGCGTTATCGATTTTCCGTGTGGGCTCGCAGTCCCAAGGGGGCGAGACTTGATGTGCAGCTTGTCGATTCTGCGTCATTCATAGTCGCTAAAGGGGAGCTGCGCGTGGAGTCGGCTGACTGGAAAAAATATTCTCTTGAATTGATTCCCTCCAAGACTGTGAGCAAGGGACGGCTGCGGCTGTTTTTAGGCAAGCCTGATGACACAGTCCTTGATCTTGAGCATATCTCGCTTTTCCCGGTCGACACTTGGCACGGACATGAGAACGGACTGCGCAAGGATCTCGCAGAGGCGCTTGCCGATATTCATCCCGGGGTGTTCCGCTTTCCGGGGGGATGTATTGTTGAGGGGACGCAACTCTCCAGTCGCTATCAATGGAAAAACACGGTTGGACCGGTGGAAAACCGACCGCTTAATGAAAACCGGTGGCACTATACTTTCCGTGACCGTTTTTTCCCCGACTATTATCAAAGCAACGGACTTGGCTTCTATGAATATTTCTTGCTCGCTGAAGAGATGGGTGCCGCGCCGCTTCCGGTGTTGAACGTGGGCATGGCGTGTCAATACCAGAATAAGAATCTTGACGCTCATGTCCCTGTCGACAGTCTTGATGAATATATCCAGGACGCAATCGACTTGGTGGAGTTTGCGAATGGAGCGGCTTACACCAAGTGGGGACGGGTCCGTGTCGAGATGGGACATCCTGAGCCCTTCGGGTTAAAATATCTTGCGATCGGTAATGAACAGTGGGGTCCCGAGTATGTTGAACGTCTTGTTCCGTTCATCAAGGCTCTAAGGGAGTCTTGTCCTGATATTCAGATTGTGGGCTCGGCGGGACCCTCCCCGTCGGGAGATAAATTCGATTATCTGTGGAAGGAGATGCGGCGTGTAGGCGTGGATCTTGTCGATGAGCATTATTATCGTGACGAAGACTGGTTCATGGAGAATGCCGCTCGATACGACAGCTATCCTCGGAAGGGAGCGAAAGTCTTTGCCGGAGAATATGCGTGTCACCCCAAGGGGCGAAAGTACAATTCCTATGACGCAGCGATTCATGAAGCGGCATTCATGACCGGTCTTGAGCGGAATGCCGACGTGGTCTACATGGCTACCTACGCTCCGCTGTTGGCTCATCACGAGGGATGGCAATGGCGCCCCGACATGATATGGTTTGATAATCTCTCGAGCAATCTCACTTCGAGCTATCATGTCCAAAAGCTCTACTCCCATAACCGTGGAAGCAACGTGCTGCCTGTGACATCTTCCGGCACGGCGCTGACAGGGCAGGACGGATTGTATGCTTCGGGAGTTTATGACGCGCGGCAACATGCCTATGTCGTGAAAATGGTGAACCTTTCCGACACGATCAAGGATGTCGACATCGTTGTGAATGGATTGCCTAAGAAAGCTGAAATAAAGCGCTTGAACGTGACGGTGATGACCCCGTCGTCGATGGAGCCCGATTGTGATGAGTCTTTAATTGAAACAAAAGAGATGGCAGCAAATGAAGTTACTAAAAAAGGCTCCTTCACTCAACCACTTGTCCTTTCGCCTAAATCGTTCACCATTGTGAGGTTTGAAACCAACTGACCCTGAAAGTCATAAAAATATAGAATCAGCCATTCAGCTTGATGCCGAATGGCTGATTCTATATTTAGCCGAAATTGTAATTCGGAGTAATGCTGATGTTTAAATCTTCTCAAGGATGAGTGAAGCGCTGTTCCAGTCGGAAGCGGTGTCGAGTATTTCAAGAAGAGAATTCCATTCCGGCGCTTTTAATGTGGGCTGGGAATATTCTTTATTTACCGTGATTGAAATTTTGCCGTCGGAAGATGAGGCTTTGACCATGAATTCTCCAGCCTTGTTGCTGATTGAGCGGTTAAGAGCCGACAATGATTTCTCATTGACCTTATATCCGTTAGGAATGTCAAGATTTATTACCGTCGTGTATCGGCGCGGCGTAGTCATTGTAACGTCATCATTGCGTTGCCTGTCGGCTGGTTGCAGCTTGATTTGCTCGCTAAGCAGATTGCCGATGGCGACGATGATGTTTTTGCCGGCGCGTTTCACATAATTATCCATTGAATAGTCGAGGTCGTAGATTAATTCGGGGTGTTCGGGGTCAATTCCTATGCTTGTGATTTTACCGGAGTTGAATCGCGCGGGCGCGGTTCCATGATAAGCCTCGACTTCACTCTTAAATTCCTCGGTCTGTTGAGCTTGTTGTTCTTCATAACGAGCTTCACGGTCGGCGGTTTGTTTCTTTTTCTCTTTTACGACGGGATTTAATCCGTAGCGGTTGAGCCAGTCGGTNTATCCGTTGTCGATATCTTCCNACGACATCAGCGAGAGCGCTCCGGTTTTGNTTATTCNNCGATAAGAGTCGTTGCGCTTTATGTTTAAGGCAAGTCCGTCGATTTCGGCATTTATAGTGGTGAGATTGGTGTTATCGTCGATAGAACTTACCGGTATTGTGAAAAATGTTGTTCCCGGCTCTTTTTTCCGGTCTTTCTTTTTTCTCCACAGAGTGGCTTTAGCTCCTTGGACTGAAGGGCTCAACTCCGACGGAGCAATGATGAATGCTTCAGAGCTTTGAGGGAAATAATATCTTGGAGTGTCACCTTCAAGCATAATGAAAAAACGGGTGTTGGTCAAGTTTATCACCTGATCCAGCGGCTCGCCATAGCTGACATCCGAGAGCCCAAGGTTCACCGGAAGTTTCAACTTCTTGGCGATTGAGTAGAACATCTTTGCGAAACCATATACGTTCATTTCGTCCCTCAATCCAACATATTCATACATGACCAGATTATAAAGGTAGTCGGCAGCCTGTTGGTTGGTGATGGTGCCGTTCTTCAGCATCTTTTCAAGTTCCTTAAGTACTTTTCCTCCGTCTTTAATCTCTTTCTTAAGAAGGTCGGTATATGCGGGAATTCCGTTTTCAGCCCACCAGTCGTCGAGATCCCAGCGGTCTTCGATGATTATGTCGCATGAGGGATTGGCTTGCAGCCCGTCTTTACGAGCGCTTTTGGGCGTGAAAACTTCGCTGTTCCGTCGGTTGAACACATACATTTTTATCATTGGCGACTGACGGATGGAGTTGTACCATCTACGCGGTTCTTTTCCGGAAATGTCGCTCGTCTCAAGATCGAGAACGTAGTTGCCGTCATCGTCGCGGCTTATGTTGAAGTCGGGAGCGCCGTTGAGAGTGCGGTACTGCGTTGTGAGATTATCGTCAATCGTGCAATGGATTTTGTAGTTCAGGATGGGCGAAGTGTCTTTTAAATAGAAAGCCACAGGATCGGGATGGGTGTTCTGCATTTTCGATTCGGTGTAGAAGAACAGATCGATGTCATCGCCGATTTCAAGTCCCGGAATTGCCAGCTTACGGCTTTTACGTTCGCCGTTTTTGCCTTCGCTCACTTCATAGAACTCGGAGGTGTCTACATCGCGTATTGTACCGTCGGGTTTTATAATTCTCACTCCCATGGCTCTTTTCTTCTTGGCATAGCCCTTGAAAAACGAGCGTTTGCTATCGGTTCCGAAGTCAAATTCGGAATATTTCTCCAATGCCGCTTTGTCATTGATATGGATAAGCATACGCGTGAGCTGTTCAAATTCCACTTTTGCTCGACGTGCCACCATCGGTAACATCATGAAGCCGGGCTCAACGCCTACTCCGGTTTTCTTTTTGGCATTGATTTCTTCATACACCGCTTTTATTACAGCCGATTCATTGCGGTATTTTTCAGGAATCTCCTTCGTGTTGAACGATGGTAGGTCCATGGAGTATACTTCAGCCTTGATGGTGTCGGCAAATGCTCGATACTTTTCTGTGTCGTCGGCAAAAAGCGAAGCGTAGCATGTTGTAAGCGATACAAAAAATAGGATTAGTTTTCTCATGTAAAATTATTTATTTGTGATTTTCGTTGATTAGTTCTATCTGGTTATTGCAATGATTGTTCCATTCTGAGATTAAGCGGTTCCACGCCGGAATGTCGGCAAGCGCAATGCGGCGCGATTTGATTTCGACGGTCTTTGTCATGGCTACAGAGTTGCCCTCCGTNGAAAACTNGCAGCTTAAAATTGNCTGNGGANATGANGCTTGNNAGTNGGAGGNNAGTANCGNNTTATACCCTTGCGGNANGGNGAGTTTGCTNTTGCGGATGATTTTTCCCGTCAGCGGCAACATGTAATCGGAACGCCGGTCGGTGGTGTCGATGCGTTCCGTCCATCGTTCATTGGACGTATTGAGGTCGATATAAAAGCATCCTTCTACATCGCTGACGGCGGCATCGTTGATGAGCGGCGCGTCCAAAGTTATCAATCCCTGTGTCGAAAGATTCATGACAATACTGTCGGCAGGAATTTTTGAACTGTTGGATGGGAGCAGATTCTGTGCGAGCACGCCGTCAAGCCGTTCACTTGGAACTTGTGAAACCGCCGAATAGAACCACTCAGCCATGTCTTCGGTGAGTTTCCTGTTCACTCTTCCGGTCAATATCCCGTTATCCAAAGTATAGTCATAGGTTATTATATCGTCGGAAGTGATTGGAGATGATTCGGGGATAAGAACCATTTCGTATGCCTCGCCGGTGAACATCATCGCATCTTTTCCACGTATCCACTCAGGAATGTGATTTGCTGAGATATGCTCATGAGTGGGGTCAAGAAAGAGTTTCCTGTCGTTGTCAGGCACGATACATATCATGTGATCTGCCGCAGCGAGTGACGGATTCTCAGAAATCAGCCATGGAATTGAATTGGTCCCTACCGTGGCTATATGCGCCTCTATTCCTGCGCGATTCAGTAGAGTGGCAAGCAACAATGACATGCTTTTGCAATCGCCATACCGCTTTTTGAGTGTTTCCCCGGGAGTCTCGGGGCGAAAAGCTGCTTCGCCCTCTTCGTAGGCTACATAACGTATTGATTGCTGGACGAAACGATATAGTGNGNCTATTGAGTCATTCTTGCNTTTAGNGTCGNCAANNAGATTTTNCAAGATATTTTCTGATTCGGCGATAACAGTGTCAACGTCAACGATATTTTTGTGATAGCGATAGAGGGAATCAGTGTCGGGAAAGTAGCCTTTGATACTTATGTAAGGTAGATGGACAAGTGGTTTCGGAGATTGCGGGTCGGAAGGCTCTTTTGGCAGTTTTGAGATGGTATAGGTTATATGCCGCAAGCCGTCGCTGCCAATATTTTCCTCGCGAGAAATCCCTGTTTCAGGAAAATTCTTGTCAATAAGTTCAATGCCGTTTAATGATGCCGGAATTGTGAATGTGACAGTGCCGTTAAGGATAGGATATTCGTTAGGGAAAAATACACCTGTAAAATGGGCTGCATCGGTGAATGTGCGTTTGAATTCAGCTTTTCCTTTTTTGTCTTTCCCGCTAAGGAAGATGTTGAAGAAGCACACTTTGCTGTCATCATGGAACACATTTGGAGGATTTGCGTTGCGGTACTGCGCTTTTCCTCCCGATGCTTTGTCCAGTTTTATTATATTATTATAAAATATGTGGGGCTGTACGGTTTCGGAATGGCGTGTCGNCTGATATTCGNTTTNTCGTGAATGAANCACCTCGTTGCGCTTGTCANTGAATGTGTATTCATCGTTAAGCNATGTAATGANTACGTTTTCATCGGGGCGTTTGGCTTCGAGAGCTGACGTATAAAAGGTAAGTATTGATATAAGAGTTATTAAATTGCGTAGTGTCATAATCATTGTGATTAAATTCCAACTATGCAAATTTAGACAATAGTATTGGGAATAAGCGTGATTCAAATCACACTTATTTCAGCATGCGCTTTCTCATCCGAGAAAAGTGCTCGCGGGTGATGCCTAAATAGGATGCGATCACTTTCATGGGCACTCGTTGAAGAATGTCGGGCATTCTTTGGAGCAATTCGGTATAACGCATTTCAGGAGAGTCGCATCGGAAAGAGAAGCCTCGGGTCATTAAACCGAATGCAATTGCATAGTATAGATTTTGAAGTGTGTTTTCCGGCAGAGTTGATTTCATATAATTCATGAGAGCGTCATATTTCGTCGCAATTATCTGTGACGTGCAAAGCGCTTGGATGTCAAAAGCCGAGCGCAGCCCGGGCATAGATATGAAGTTGCTGAGAAATTCGTTTTTTGTTGCAAGTGAAATGATTTGATTTTCACCTCTACAGTCAATGTGCATATATCCGAAATAGCCGTCGATTATTATGCCTACCTCTTTAACGGAATCTCCGGCACGGATTAGATATTCCCCCTTCTTCATCTCCCGCGTTTCACCTTCTCGCAAAATATATTCCCGAATCGGATTAAGATCTATTATGTCGTAAGTTTTGAGGTCAGCCATGTGTAGTGGTATTAGGATTGCAAATATAACCGATTATGACGTAAAAGAAAAACCTTGGCGGCATTTTAATGATTCTTATAAAGTTTGATACAATAGTGACAGGAATTTAGCTTTGTAGCGGGTAAATTTGGGTGTCTAATTAAAATCAGAAAAGATGACTTATCGTAAGACAAATTTATTGCCGCATTGTTTGCTATTGACTCTTCTGTCCGTTTTTACGTTCAGTGGCGTTGTCAGGGCTCAAGAGATGAATGAGATGTGGGGAAAACAGAGTGACAAAACCCGATTGGGAACAAGCGATAGCGAATCCGTGAAATTATTTCGCGACGGCAACTACGGGCTGTTCTTGCATTGGGGGCTCTATTCGCATCTCGCCGGAAAGTGGAATGGAAAAACATATTATGGTATAGGGGAATGGATAATGCATCCGTCGATGGCGGGGATTCCTGTTGATGAATATATGGCAAGCGCGGCGACATTCAATCCTGTGAATTTTGATGCTGAAAAAATTGTGAAGCTTGCGCGCGACGCCGGCATGAAGTATATTATTCTAACCGCTAAACATCATGAAGGTTTCGCCATGTTTCATTCTGAAGCCGACTCATTCAATATTGTAGATGCTACGCCTTTCGACCGTGACCCTCTTCTCGAACTTAGCAGGGAATGTCAGCGGCAGGGTGTCGGTCTCGGCTTTTATTATTCTCAGTCTCAGGACTGGACAGCACCAGGTGCGGTAAAAGGACCGAAAACCGACAAGAAAGGCAATCCGGTGAGCTTCGACGATTATTTTTATCGGAAATGTCTGCCTCAGGTTACGGAATTGTGTACGAAATATGGTCCCATAAGCCTCATCTGGTTTGACACCCCCGGAAATATAAGTATGGATCAGGTGATGGAATTGTATAACACAGTTAAGAAATATCAGCCCGATGCTTTGATTTCGGGCAGAATTGGTCATAATATGGGCGATTACCGCACTCTCGGCGACATGGAAATTCCGTCGGCGAATGCTGAGGGGCTATGGGAAGCGTGTGACGTGATAAATGACACTTGGGGATACAATTGGTATGATAAGAACTGGAAGACTCCCAAAGAGGTTGTCACGAATCTGCTTTCTACAGTGGCGCGTGGAGGAACTTATCTTCTGAATGTGGGACCTGCGGGCGACGGTTCGATGCCTGAAGAAGCGGTATACTCGTTGAAAAAAGCCGGCGAGTGGATAAAGCGTTATCCTCAGGTCGTTTACGGGGTAGACGGTTCGCCATGGGGAAAAGCGTTGCCTTGGGGCGATGCGGTGGTTGCCGACAGCGCAATGTATCTTCTCGTCTTTGATATGCCTGTCGATAATACTTTATATATGCACGGATTTAAAACTCCTATCAAAGGCATGAGTCTGCTTGACGGTGACAAATCCGTTCCCGTGACATGGAATGTGGAGGGTGACTGGCTGGCGGTAAAAGTTCCTGCCGATTTACGCAGCGATGATTATGTAAACGTGATACAAGTGGATCTTGGCGAGGGTGAAGCGAAAGCCGACACGACGCTGTTCTTATCGCCAAACACACCCGTGAAATATGGAGTGGAATTTGCCAATTGTTCCGATAGCAATTTCGGCTACCACAATTGGAAAGAAAAATTTGGAGAATGGAAGCATGCCCACTTTATCAATAAGTGGGGCGATGAGGGTAAAAGCACGTGGCAAGTCGAGGTGATGGAGCCGGGATACTATCAGGTAGATCTCGAATACTCAGGCGAGAAGCGGGTTGTTTGGCGAGTGTCGCTTAACGATGGTTCCACCTCCATTCAGAATCAGCAGGGCGCCCTTCCTGCATATATGGTCAAGCCGATAGGGTGGATATATCTTCCTGCGGGACGACAGTCCGTGTCAGTCGAACTTGTGGAAGGCAACCGTGATATTACCGCGCTGCGTTCAATCCGTTTTACTCCTGTGCGATGAATCTTCGTAGTATATTTGTAGCAATATCGTGGGCGCTACTTGCCTTTTCTGCACAAGGGGTTGCGAGAGACTCCCTTTGGGTGATGGACATGGTGCATCATAATCCTATGGACACTCCGTTTAAAAGCGAGTTCTGCCATCCTGAAAAGCTTGCCTCTTTAGGCATGGACGCAATGGTGATAAACGAGTTCAAGTTTCCCCACTGTGCAGTTACGTTCGACTCGCTCGACAAGAGTATATCGCCTGTTGGAAGCGATGAACGCGCATGGGCTGAAGAGCTTGCCGAAGAAATAAATAACCGGATTGATGAGTGTCACAAGAATGGATTGGAGGCGTTCTTTTTTACCGACATAATAGTGTTGCCTAAACGCCTTGTGGAATTGTATCGTAATGAGATTTGCGATGAAAACGGGAACATTTCTTTTAAGCGCCCTTTCACGTGGACGGTTCATAAAATAATGCTCGATGAGCTATTCAATCGGTTTCCCGACATGGATGGGCTCGTGATAAGAACCGGTGAGACCTACACTCACAATATTCCGTATCATTGCGGCAATGGTCCGGTTGACTATAAAAATGATTATGACGGAAGTATCGCCGTCCATGCGGGACTGCTCAACATGCTTCGTGAAGAGGTGTGTGTTAAACGCAATAAGAAAATTGTGTACAGGACATGGGATTTCGGCTACTTCCACACTCGTCCTGAATATTATATGGCGGTAACTTCGCAAGTCGAGCCCCACCCCGGACTTTATATTGCGATTAAGCACACTAATGGCGATTATTTCAGGACCTATCCTTTTAATAAAACAATAACTCTCGGCAACCACAAGCAGATTGTTGAAGTGCAATGTCAGCGCGAATATGAAGGTAAGGGTGCCTATCCCAATTATATTGCACGGTCTGTGATAAATGGATTTGAGGAAACGAAAGATGACCCGGCTCCTCGTTGCCTGAACGACATTAAGGATCATCCGCTTTATGCCGGTATATGGACATGGTCGAGAGGGGGAGGATGGTATGGTCCCTATTTGCAAAACGAGCTTTGGTGTGATCTTAACGCATACGTGTTGTCGCAATGGGGGCATAATCCGGATAGGAGTGAGGCTGAGATATTTGAAGAGTATGCGGCATTGATCGGAATTTCCCCCGAAACACAGGAGCACTTTCGGCGCATGTGCGTCTTGACACCCGATGCTATTATTCGTGGACGAGGCTCGCTTCTTCACGAAGTGAGTGTCACATGGACCCGTGACCATTATCTCGGCGGAGAAAAACAGCTGCAACGTGCTTTCAGGGATATAGTTGCAAAGAATATTGTCGACGAGTCTATTGAAGAAATGAGGCAATCGACAGCCATCTGGGAAGAAATCGATTCGCTGGCAGGCATCGTGAGGTGTTCCGATCCAGCAGTCGGCAGCTATATATCCACATCGGCGCGTTATGGACTGTTGCTTCACAAGATAATGTATAATGGCTTTGCCGTGATGATGAAAGGATATGTTGGCGATAAAACCGGAAATTATGATTTCGACGGCATAAAGGAGGCTATCAACCGTTATGATGAGGCTTGGGCTGCTTATCGTCGTCTCAAGGAGGAGAGGGCGGACTGTGCCACTCTTTACCATGACCGTTATGTTCAGTTCAATGCCGGGGGCGTAAGAAACAAAATAGAGTTTGCCGACGGCATGGGCGCAGGAGTCGACAGATACAGGATGATGTTAAGGAACCGGTGAGGTTCCTGCCGGATTAAAAGAGAGGAGGAATCCACGGAAAGCGGACTCCTCCTTTTGATATTATATAGTAATAAAGGTTTAAATTAGATGTGTGTATTGATGAGGTGACGATTAATCTTCGGCTGGCGGAAGAGCGAGCTCGTCGTCTGATTCGTCATACTCGGGAAGTTCCTTGATTTCCTCACCTTCGGGAAGTTCTTTAACTGATTCCAGCTCGTCAACGCTGGTTTTGAATTTATCGTTAGCCATAGTCGTGGTGTTTTATGTTTTCATGTCTTTAAAACATTCGGGCAGACGTTAAAGTTTGGTGGTGCGGGGCAATTAACATTTGTAATTAGAAAAGATTCACGTTTTAGCGCAAGTTTTTGCTTGCGTGATTGTGCTAATATTGACGAAAGTAGCGGTTTTTTAGCTAAATTTGCAGTCCTAAAACGGTATTTTGAAGTGATATATCCTGATTCATTTGAACATAAGATAGGTTTTTCGGCATTTCGCGACATGCTGAAAGAGTCATGCATCTCCGGACTTGGACGTGAGCGATGTGACACGATGTGTTTCTCTTCCGATTTCAAAGTGGTGGAGGAGAAGCTCAATTCCACTGCCGAAATGGTGGCGATCATGAATAGCGGTGAGGATTTTCCGCTCGACGGATTTCTTGATGTCACTCAACAGCTCGATGCGGCGGCTATTCCGGGAACATTTTTGCCCGCAGGAGATTTTGCGAGGTTGAGGAAGTCGCTGTTGGTTATTGTGGGAATGTCGTCTTTCTTCAATTCAAAACGTCATGAAGATGGATCTGAATATCCTTGGCTCGACCGTCTTGCCATGCTCCTTGAGCCGTTTCCCTTGACCGTTAAGTCGATCGACCGCATTGTCGATATGCACGGCGAGGTTAAGGACTCGGCGTCGCCCGAGCTTGCCGACATTCGCCATCGTCTTGCCTCTACGGTGAACTCTATTAACTCCACGATGCGTCGGGTGATGTCGTCGGCGGTACAGGCTGGCTATATCGATAATGACACGGCGCCGTCCATGCGTGACGGGCGACTTGTCATTCCCGTGGCGCCGATGCACAAACGCAAGATAAGCGGAATTGTCCATGACGAGTCCGCATCGGGAAAAACCGTCTATATCGAACCTGCTGAAATCGTTGAGGCAAACAACCGCATTCGCGAGCTACGCATGGAGGAGCGTCATGAGATAGTGAGAATCCTCACTCTGCTCACTGATGAACTTCGTCCCGACATTGATGCGATTCGCCGCAGCATGGAAGTCATTGGCGAGTTCGATTTCATAAGGGCTAAAGCCCGGTTTGCCATCGAGATTGACGGAAGAATGCCCGTTATATCCGATAAGCCGGAAATGGAATGGTTTCATGCCGTCCATCCCGGGCTGTTGCTGTCGCTTCGCCGTCAGGGCAAGGAGGTGGTGCCTCTCGACATAACTTTGACTCCGAAGGACCGCATCCTCATTATTTCGGGTCCTAATGCGGGAGGTAAATCCGTGTGCCTTAAAACGGTGGGAGTGGTGCAATATATGCTCCAGTGCGGACTCCTTCCCGCAGTTTATGAAAATTCCCGCTTNGGNATGTTCGACGATNTTTTTGTNGACATCGGCGATGATCAGTCGCTTGAAGATGACCTCAGTACCTATAGCTCTCACCTCCGCAACATGAAACTCTTTTTGCAGCGCGGCAGGGAAACGTCNCTGGTGCTCATCGACGAGTTTGGCGGCGGAACAGAACCTCAGATCGGCGGCGCTATAGCCCAAGCCATTCTTAAGCGGTTCAACGAGCAGCGTATGTGGGGAGTCATCACTACCCACTATCAGAATTTGAAGCAGTTTGCCGAGGACACCGACGGGCTCATAAACGGCTCCATGCTTTATGACCGTCACCTCATGCAGCCCATGTTCAAGTTGTCAATCGGTAACCCCGGAAGTTCCTTTGCTGTGGAGATTGCCCGTAAAATAGGGTTGCCCGAAGGCATAATTTCCGATGCTGAAGAAATCGTTGGCAGTGATTATATAAACATGGATAAATATCTCCTCGATATAGCGCGCGACAAGCGCTATTGGGAGAATAAGCGTCTTGCGATAAGGCAAAAAGAGAAGAAACTTGAAAATAATCTCGCTCGTTACGAAGAGGAGGCGACTCAGCTTCGCGAAAACAGGCGTGTNATTATAAATGAAGCCAAGGAGGAGGCGCGCAGNATTCTCGAAGGAAGCAATGCNGTGATCGAGCGCACNATTCACGACATAAAGAAGGCGCAGGCNGAAAAGGACAAGACACTCGAAGCGCGCCGGAAACTTGCTCAGGAGAAGCAGCGGTTGGCGAGCGAGCGCGACCGGGAGCATCCGCTTTTGCAAAAGGCGCCTAAGTCTAAGAAGCCGGCAAAGGTGAAAGAACCTTTGAATGAACGTCCCGTGGCGGTGGGCGACAATGTGAAGCTCGACGGGCAGGGAGAGCCCGGAAAAGTGTTACGCATCGAAGGGAAGAATGCTGTCGTGGCGTTTGGAATGCTGGAGACTACCGTAAAACTTGATCGCTTGAAACTCACCATCGCAAAACCGCGCACAGGCGCGTCGCAATCAGCGCCGACCGGTGGCGCGCTTTCCGATTCGCAGCGTGAACGNCAGCTCAGTTTCAACCGTGAAATAGACTTGCGAGGCATGAGAGTGGATGAAGCGGTCCAGGCGTTGACCTACTATATAGATGACGCTATACGCTTTAATGCGTCCACGGTCAGAATCCTGCACGGCACCGGAACCGGCGCGCTCCGTCAGTATCTCCGCCAGTATCTCGACACCGTACCGGGGGTGAAAAGCTACCGTGACGAGCATGTTCAGTTTGGCGGTGCGGGGATAACGGTTGTTGAGTTTGATTGAGTGTAGCTTTATTTGTCGTTCTGATAGCCTCGATTGTTGGGATATCCGTGATAAAATGCTATCTTTGTGTATTGAATTTTTACACTTGTATTTGAATTGGCATTTTTAATCCGGTATTATTTTCACGATGAATAAAAAACGACAATCTTTTGTAGCCGGGCTGCTCGTCTGCCTGGCTTCGGGAGCGTTTGCTCAGCCCGCGTCCATTTATCATAAGGGATGGATCGATTTCAATAAAAACGGGGTAAAGGATATATACGAAGACCCGGCTCAGCCTATCGACAAGAGGGTCGACGACCTGTTGTCGCGCATGACTCTTGAAGAGAAAAGCTGCCAGCTTGCTACGCTTTACGGATACGGACGTGTATTAAAAGACTCTCTGCCGGTCCCGGGTTGGAAAAATGAGATTTGGAAAGACGGAATCGCCAATATCGACGAGCAGCTCAACGGAGTGGGGCGCGGCGCTCCGAAAGTCAGGAATCTCATATTCCCGTTTTCCAATCATGTCGACGCGCTCAATAAGACTCAGCAATGGTTTGTCGAAGAGACGCGCCTTGGCATCCCTGTGGAATTTTCCAATGAAGGCATCCATGGACTGAATCACACTCTTGCCACGCCCTTGCCCGCGCCGATAGCGATTGGTAGCACGTGGAACCGTGACCTTGTGAGACGTGCCGGCGAGATTGCCGGGCGCGAGGCGTGCTTGCTGGGCTATCACAGCGTCTATGCGCCGATCCTTGACGTTGCCCGCGATCCTCGATGGGGACGAGCGTTGGAATGTTACGGCGAGGACCCGTTTATCGTTTCTGAACTCGGATGCGAGATGGTCAATGGCATCCAGAGCAACGGAATCGGTTCTACGTTGAAGCATTTTGCCGTCTACGGAGTGCCTAAGGGCGGGCGTGACGGTCGCTGCCGCACCGATCCTCACGTGACTCCGCGTGAACTTCACGAGATTCATCTGTTTCCATTCAAGCGGGTCATTCAGCGGGCGCGGCCGTGGGGAGTGATGAGCAGTTACAATGATTGGAACGGCGAACCGATTTCGGCGAGCCACTATTTCTTGACCGAACTTCTGCGAGGCGAATACGGTTTCGACGGCTACGTTGTGAGCGACAGCGAGGCGGTTGAATTTATCCATTCAAAGCATCAGGTGGCTGATACCTATGAGGACGCCGTGCGTCAGGCTCTGGAAGCGGGATTGAACGTGCGCACTCATTTCACGGCGCCGTCTAAATTCATTCTGCCGGTCAGGAAACTCGTCGAAGAAAATAAATTGTCGATGGAGACTGTCGATAAGCGAGTGAGGGATGTATTGCGGGTAAAGTTCCGCATGGGATTGTTCGATAATCCTTACACCGGAAATGCAGCCGATGCCGACAAAGAGGTCGGAGCCGGTAAGCACGTGGATTTTGTGAAAGACATGCAGCGCCAGTCGTTTGTGTTGCTTAAAAATGACAATAATCTCCTGCCGCTTGATAAAAACCGGTTGCGCAAAGTTCTTGTGACCGGTCCGCTTGCCGATGAGGACAATTTCATGCTGAGCCGCTATGGTCCTAACGGACTGCCTACCGTCACCGTCCTTGCGGGACTGCGTGAATATTTGAAAGGGATTTCCGAAGTCAGCTATGAGAAAGGATGTGACATCGTGGATGCCGGTTGGCCTGCAAGCGAATTGATGCCTGTGGAGCTAACTGCCGATGAAGAGAAGATGATGGCGGCTGCTGTCAAGGGGGCTGAGGATGCCGATGTCATAATTGCCGTGATGGGCGAAGACGAGTATCGGGTAGGGGAGGCGCGTTCGCGCACCTCGCTTGAGTTGCCGGGACATCAGCGCAGATTCCTTCAGGAACTTCATGCCACCGGAAAACCGATTGTGCTTGTGCTGATCAACGGACAGCCGTTGACTGTCAATTGGGAGGATGCAAAGCTTCCTGCTATACTTGAAACATGGTTCCCGTCCTATCTCGGAGGCGAGGTGATTGCTGAAACTCTCTTTGGCGACCATAATCCTTCGGGAAAACTGACCGTTACGTTTCCTAAATCGGTGGGACAGATTGAATATAATTTCCCGTTCAAGAAAGGGTCCCATGGCAAGCAATCGAAAAGCGGTCCTAACGGCAGCGGCACAACCCGGGTGATCGGGGCACTGTATCCTTTCGGACATGGATTGAGCTACACCACCTTTGATTATTCCAATCTTAAGGTAGAGGCTCCCGCTCAAGGGACACAGGGTGAAGTCAAAATTTCAGTCGACGTGACCAACACGGGCGAANGTGCCGGAGAAGAAGTGGCGCAGCTCTATATAAGGGACGTGTATAGTTCGGTTGTGACCTATGATTCCCAGTTGCGCGGATTTGAGAAAGTCGCTTTGAATCCCGGAGAGACTAAAACGGTGAATTTCGTTCTGAAACCCGAGGACCTTGAACTGCTCGACAAGAACATGAACTGGACGGTTGAGCCGGGAGAGTTTGAAGTCATGATCGGGGCAAGTTCCGAAGATATAAGATTGAAACAGAGTTTTGAATTGAAAAACTAACTGACGCATATAAACACAGACAAGGCTGCGGATTCCGCAGCCTTGTCTGTGTTTATTAAGTAGTGGAAAAATCTATTACTTTTCTTCGGGCGTGGTTTCCTCCTCAGCCTTGTCTTCTTCAGAAGATCTTNTCCTTGAACTCGGTGATTCCGGCTGCGAGAAGTTGGTTATACCATGCGAAGAGTTTTTTGATGTCGGCGGTATACACTCTGTCTTCGTCAAAGTCGGGAAGCACCTCTTTGAAGAACGCGCGAACCTCGCTGTCGTCTTTGAATGACTTTACGTCAACAGGCTTGCCTGCGGTTTTCTCTTTAAGCGCTTCAAGCACGTTGCCCAGAGGAACGTCATCTTCCACGGTATACATTGCGATGTCGCCAAGTGAGATCACTTTGTCATGAGCGTAGGCAGGGATGCGCTTCTTGTCGGCAAGAGCTTCTACGATAAGCATGTTTTTTCCCTGACGCACCAGTTTATATAGTCCCGGCTTTNCTNAAATTGCTAAAATAGNTTTTAACATGATAAGTTTATCTAATGATTTAAAATTTCACGGNGACAAAGGTACGATTTTTGCAGATATATNGCTAACTTTGTCCTCCTAAAAAAGATAATTTCTCTCATTCACTTAAAATTATGTTGAAATTTTTAGTGTGTTTGCTGCAACTCATAATTTCTCCGGCTAAAGGTTGGGAGGCTATTGCCGACGAGGATATTGACCCTCGCCGTCTATGCTCCGAGGGCTTTTATCCGTTCATTGGCGTTGTGGCATGCACTGTGTTCATTCAATATTTTTATAATACCGATCTCGGTGTGGCATGGTTGCTCCAGAAGGCGGTCATCACCTTTATACAGTATTTCATCACCTACTTTCTTGCATCGTTCATCTTCTCCCTTTTTATTTCTAAAATTGTTGACGGCGGGGAGGCTGATGAGAAGCGTTATCACACGTTTATCATCTACAATCTCGCTCTCCTTGGTCTTTTTTGCATGATAAGCAATTGCTTGCCTGTGGAAATTTCCATATTCCAGTTCCTGCCGTTTTTCGATATATTTATAATTTGGTTTGGCATACCCTATCTCTCCATCGCCGACAATAAGAAGGTGATTTTTCTCATTTTAAGCGTTGTCGCCATCATGGCTCCGCCCTATATCTTGGGACATCTCCTTGACAGTATGCNGNNGTCNATGNCTGATAACAACNTGNTATCATAGCTATGNCTCAGAAAGATANTAATATAAAAAACAGGCNAGCNACCTTTGACTACGCTATTTCCGAGACATTCACCGCCGGGATTGTGTTGACCGGAACAGAAATAAAGTCTATCAGGCAGGGCAAAGCGAGTCTTGTCGACACGTTCTGCTATGTTGCCAATGGCGAGGTGTGGATTAAAAACATGTATATTGCCGAATATTTCTACGGCACCTACAATAATCACGCCGAGCGCCGTGACCGCAAACTGCTCCTTAACAAGAAAGAGATCGCGCGTCTTGAGAAGAATGGTAAGGAGTCGGGATTTACTATCGTCCCCATGCGCTTGTTCATCAATGACCGCGGGCTTGCCAAGATTGTTATAGGCATAGGTCGGGGTAAGAAAGAGTATGACAAGCGTCAGTCTATAAAGGAGCGTGAGGATAAACGCTCTATAGCGCGCATGTTTGAGAAGTGACGATGTCCTCGCATTCAGTGAGATATTATAACATGGATGTGGTGAGATATATTCTCAGCACTCTTGTCTATTCCAATCATTTCTTCTATCTCACCGGCACCGGAATTGCCGGCACGATTCAGGGAGGCGTGCAGCCCGCATTTTTTGCATTAAGCGGTTTTCTTGTCTACCATTCTTTTGAAAAATGTGCCTCGGTAAAAGAGTTTATCGCCAAAAGAATGATAAGGCTTATGCCGTTATATTGGTTTGTCGTGTTCGCATTTGCGATAGCGCTATCATGCGTGAGCACCCTTGGAGTCATTGATTATTTTCTCTGTCCCCAATTTTGGAAATACATTCTGGCAAACACTTTCACGCTTAATTTCATCGCTCCGTCTCTCCCGGGCGTGTTCGACGCACCCCAAATGGTGTCGGCGTCGGTCAACGGCGCGTTGTGGACAATGAAAGTCGAGATTCTCCTCACCTGCACCTATCCGCTTGTCGATTGGCTGATGAAGAGATATTGGGCAAAGCGCAATTTCGTCCTCGGAATAGTGATTTTCATCTCGATGTGCTACACAATGTGCATGTTGTCCATGCTCGACATAACCGGTGATCCGCGATACGAAATGCTCGTTCGCCAGTTCGTGGGACAGCTCTATGTGTTCTATATCGGAGTGTTGATTTACTTGAATCTCGAATCATTCATGAAATTCAAGTGGGAAATATTCTTTACGGTCTTGCTCCTTGCTGTAGCCAACCTGTTTCTCCTGAACGGGAATCTCGTGTTGCGGTTCGTGTTGCTGGCGGTGGGAGTGGTGTGGCTTTCCATTGTAGGTAATTGGGGCGCGCGGCTCGCTCACAGTGACAACCTTTCCTATGGTATCTACCTGTGTCATTATCCGTTGATTAACCTTGCCGTGTACTTTGGTTTACACGAGTTCATGTCACTGCCGGTATTGTTCGTCGTGATTTTTGCCGTGGTGATAGCCGTTGCGCGGGCGCTTGTTCCGCCGGCAAACCGTTTTTCNCGTTACCTCACGGTGAAATATAATAATTCTGCTAACATTAATCATGAATACCGCAGTTAGACTTTTTCGGTTTAGAGCGGCATCCTTTAGTGTGGTAATGTTGCTTTCGCTTCTCATCTATGGATGCGTTCCGTCCGAAGGATGGGGGAGAGGTAAATCCGTCTATTATTGGCGCACGGTATTAAAACTGAGTGATGCAGAGCGGTCATTTCTGAAAGATAACGACATTGCGACGGTCTATCTCCATCTTTTTGATGTGCGTGATGTCGATGGTGAGCTCATGCCGTCGTCCACCCTGCTGTTCCGTGATTCGATTCCGTCAGGGATCCGTGTTGTGCCTGTTGTGTTCATTGAGCCTTCAGCGTTAAGTGGAACCGCTTCGATCGATTCACTTGCCGCCCGTGTGGTGAAACGTGTCGATGAAATTCTCGTGAGTAATGGTTATGGAACGCCCAACGAGCTTCAGATCGATTTTGATTGGACTCACTCTAACAGGGACCGTTATTTTGAAATCCTTGAATCGGCGCGGCAGATAATGCATTCTCGTGACGGGCGCCTTTCAACCACCGTCAGGCTGCATCAGTTGACCGATAAGCTCCCGCCGGTGGACTACGGGGTCCTCATGATGTACAATGTGGGCAATATAACTGACATTAAAGAGAAAAATTCAATCCTGGCAAGGAATACGATACAGCCTTATATGAGGGCGCTGAGCCGTTATGAACTGCCGCTTGTCACCGCTTTGCCTCTCTACAGCTGGAACATCGTGTTTTCAGGTGGCGATTTCAAGGCTATAGCTCATTCCGTAAATCCCAAAGACACGACTATGTTTCTCCCGGNCGATTCGGGATTGTACAGGTGCTTAAAATATGCTCCGCTTGCCATGGCTGGCAGTCATGACGGTAGTGGCGGCAGACTGTATCCCGGTGACATCTTGAGGCATGAATTCGTTTCGCCCGATGTGCTCGTCGGAGTGTTGGACGACGTTAGGCGTGCCAACAGCCTGGCTGCCGGTTCCGTCATCCTCTATCATCTTGATGAAAAATCCTTAAAACAATATGATCCTGAATTTTTGCAAACCCTTCTTGACGGCGGTTGCTGTCATTAGCGTGTCTATATTTTCGGCTGCTGATGCCGACGCATGTGGCTGGGAACCTATTCATAGTCCATCGCGTTATCCGGCATTTNTGTTTGTCAACACTCCGGCGGTCAAGCCTGTCGACAGTAATTTGAATCAAGANACTCTCGATTTCTGGCATAATTACACTGATGGAAACGTGACAATGCCGGAAATTGAGGAATTTATGAACAACGCGACTTATTCCGAGGTGATGAGNGGTAAAGTCGNTANTCCGTTTTTCAAATATCTCGTTGNTAAAAATGACACTGCCGCCATTNGCTTTCTCGCTGAAAGCCTTCGTTTCAATGAAGCGCGGAAAAGTTATGCTGCCGATTCTTGGGAATATCATAACCCTGCCGATTCGAATCTTTCCGAAATAGTGGACGGAATTAAAATCCCCTCGGCGAAGAATCCCATGTTTGAGCGTTACGTGTTTCTTGACGTTCGCGCCAATGCTGCGTTGCATCGTTATGACANGGTTATCGAACTGTGGAACCGTTATAGCGGAATGATAAAAAATGAATCGTTGCGAGAGCGATTGTTGGGCTATCTCGGCGGAGCCTATTATCANACCCATAAGTATGTGGAGGCAATATCGATATTTTCAAAAAACGGTGACGCTAACAGNCTTAACTGGTGCCTTGCNCGTCTTGTGGGCTCTGACAACATGCTTGAGCTGTTCAAAGAAGATCCCAATTCCGATGCCGTCTACTATGTGCTGCAGGATTATGTCAACTATCTGTGGCTTCTGAAACTTAATAATGTAAATGAGTGGAATTTCGCATTTCCGGGAAATCCTTATCGAAATGGAGATTATGACGGCGACGGCGATTTGACTCGGGAGTGCGAGCGATTGATCGGTGTTGCCGATATTGCTCTTGCCGACAGCCGCGTGGAGTATCCCGCAGTATGGGCTGCCGCTAAAGCGTTTGCGTTGAATCTGCTTGATAAAGGTGCTGATGCAAAAAAGGTGATAAAACAAGCTGCGGCATTGAAAGCGACTGAAGCGATGAAGTGCAATCTTTCCCGTGTGGAGTTTTGGATTGACTTCTCTAATTACAGGGAAGGGGAGGATTCCGCCACTCTTGCCGAGCGTTACAATACTCTCTACGTCAAGGCTCAGTCTCAGGCTCCGATAGTTGCAAATCTGGGATATAACCAATTTTATTCCTATCCTCAGGATATCGCCGACTATGTATTTCTTGCCGATTTCATGGTCCCTTACGCTACCCTTATGTATCGGGATTCAGGGCTTTACTATAGGGCGCTTGCGATGATGAGCGGGGTGAAGGCGATGAACTCCAAGCAGGATTATTCTGCATTTGAACCGTCGCGCCTTTCTACTTCCGATTTGCAATATAACGGGATGGCGATGATGGTTGAGTGTCTTGACAACCGTGATAGGTTGCCGGCAATCGACAAGGCGATATTTTCGAGCGGGGCGGTTGACGTGAATCCATTTTATGATGCTCTGGGGCGCATTGAATTGTCGAAAGGAGAGTATGGCAAAGCTGCCGAATATTTTGATCGGCTCGACCNTTATTGGATAGGGCGNCAAGGTTACTTTGCNTATCTTCAAACNCGCTATGACAAGCCGNCGAAGCCATTTCAGCGTGTGTNGCGCGGATGGGAATNGATCGACTCCCTTTCGCTGATCGATACTGATAATTACCGTGCCGATTACGCCAGGAAATTACAGGGGCTCAAGCTGAACTACGATGCCGCGCGGGGACACGAGAAAGCGATTGCGGGCTATGAATATTCCGCCGCTCTATTTCAAGCGTCGGCTCAAGGCGACTTGTGGGCTATATCAAACAATCTATGGAGCACGGGCATGCAGGTGGACTCCTTATCGCAACGTGCTGTAGAAGTCCTTCTGGATTCGGAAAAATTTGCCGACGATGTCAATGTGAAGGCGCGGATTCTGTTTGCCATTGCCTCGATTCAATCGGGCGATGATGCTCCGTCGCTCATTTGGATGCGGGGCGGTGCCGATAAATGGAATTGGACCACCTTTTCTTCAATCCAGCTTAATGCTTATGCCGAGCTTGCTCGGATTTACAACAAGATTGACGACGCGCGTATAAAAAGTTGCGATATCCTCTCGTCCTATATGACAGAAAAGCGCGNCCGNTGATGGCGCGCTNTTCCGATATGCCGTANGGTCTTTTTCNGNTACTGTTTTGCGTAGAATGCGAGAATGCGGGTGCGCAGAATCAGCTCGTAGCGGGCTTGAATGCGGTCGGCTGTCGCTTTAAGCGCTCTTGCCTTCGACTGCTCGTATTCAGTCGGCGTGGCTCGTCCCAGATTGTATTTTTCTTGCATTGCCTTGAATGCTTCATTTGCCGTCTCGTCGGCTGTAAGGCTCGCTTTCAGCTTGTTCTTGGCTCCGTCAGCTTGATAGTAAGCCTGTTGGATAGCCTTGAAAACACGTTGGCGTGCGTCGTCATAATTTAGCATGGCTGTCACTTTCTGAACCTTCGCGCGGCGCACTGAGTTGCGTGTCGAAAGCGCGTCGAAAATCGGTATATTCAATGAAAATCCGAAATAAGTGCTGTAATTGTTCTTCATCTGCCTGCCAAATGACGGATTGTCAGTGTCAGAGATACGGTAGTAGCTGCTCCCTACTCCGGCATTAAACGAAAGCGTAGGCAGATACCCACTGTGAGCCAGCTCGATGTTACGGTCGGCGGCAGTGATGTTTTTCCGGGCTGCGATAAGCGAGTGATTGTGTTGCAGAGCGGCGTTATATACCTCCTCGGGCGACATGATCATCAGTTCGTTGTCATTAATCGGTTCGATGTCAAAGTTCTCGATGTCTCCCAGCTCCAGCAGTTGCGACAGGTCGACAAGCGCAAGGGCTACGTCATTGGCTGTTTGCGACTGGTTCAGTTCATCCTGAGCAAGTTGTGATTTGGCTTCCAGCATATCGATTTCCGGAATCTTTCCTGCTTCAAGGAGAGCGTTGCGGTTCTCAAGCTCGTGTTTTGACAGGTCAACCTGATACATCGCCACGTTGTTAAGTTCCTTGCAATACAGCACTTGGAGGTAGGCGCCGATAACATTGAGCGTTATGTCGTCCTTTGCCGCCTCATATTGTTCCATGACGGCTGAGAGATTGGCGTTGGCAAGTTTTACCCGCCGTGTTGTCGCCATTCCTGAAAACAATGGAAGATTCAGCGACGCTCCCCATTGAAGATTGGATGTGTTGCGGTCGGCGTAGGTGTTTTCGGCGGTAAGTCCTCGACCAAGGTTCCATGACTGGGAAACATTTGCCGAAACGGTTGGAAGGTATCGGGATTTAGCGTCGGTCACGTCAAGCTCCGATGAATTGACGTCGGCNCGGCGCAGCTTCACNGTGATATTATTCTCTATCGCATAGTCGATGCATTTCTCCAGAGACCATGTTTCTGCGTTGGCGCATAGCGAGCACAGCGCCAAGACTGACAANAGNATATGTTTCATGACTTATGGCTGGCAGTGGTTAGTTGATCTTTTCATTCGCGCGGACTTTGTCATCTGCTGATATTCCCGATTTGATATGGATGTTCACACCGTCCGACAATCCTGTTTCCACAGCCCGTCTTTCCCATTTCTGAGCNGGTTCCTCGGCTGTCAGGATATAAACGAAAGTGCTGTCGCCCANCCNTTCGANCACGCTTTCGGGCANAGAGAGGACGTTGTCGGCTTTTTCAAGGCANATCGNTGCGTTGGCGCTGTAGCCTGCGCGCAGCTGAACTCCTTCGGGCACGTTAAGAGCCGCTTTCATCTCAAAGGTGTTCGACCCGTTGTCTTCGGTGCTCTTCGGCGCGATATACTCTATCATCGCGCTGGGATTCACTTCGGGAAGCGCTCCGATGGAAATTTCGGTGTCCATGCCTGTTCTCAGCAATCCCACTTCGGTTTCATCGACTTTACCTTTGAAAATAAGGTTTGACATGTCGGCGATTTTAGCCACTGTGGTACCGTCGTTCATCGTGTTTGCCTGAATGACCGATGATCCCACTTTGACGGGAACTTCGAGTATAAGCCCTGTGATAGTGGCTCTCACAAGAGTGTTGCTCTGCTGAGCGTTGATGCTCGAAATTCCGTCGCGAACGATTGAGAGAGCGTCGACTGCCGCCGCATACTCGGCTTCCGCTTTTTTGAATGCCACTTCCGACTGTTCAAACTCCTCGCGGCTTGCGAATTTCTTTTCATAGAGCGACTTGGTGCGTTCAAACTCNTTTTTAGCCTNNAAGCGTGAAATGTCGGCTACTTCCACTCGGTTTTGNGCTGCCGACAATTGTGACTCCTCTGGTATAACCTTGATTTTTGCAATGATGTCGCCTTCGGTCACCTGATCGCCGGGCTCTACATTTATTTCTGAAATGATGCCTGAAATCTGGGGTTTGATTTNAATTTCATCGCGCGGCTCGATGGTGCCTGTCAGCANGCTGTTGCGTTCGATNNTGCGTAACTCCGGNTTGACTGTTTCATACACCGTCTCTTTGGAACGGGAGTTATAGAACAAGTAGACAAATGTTCCGATAAACAAGATTGCCACAATGGACCAGATGATGACTTTGAATACCTTTTTCATCGTTTTATGAGTATGTTTTAGTTTATTATTTATCGTTGAGCGCTTCGATGGGTTTTATGCGCATCGCTTTAAGCGCGGGGATGATTCCGGCGGCAGTGCCGAGCGTCAGGAATGTGACAAGGATGATGATTGCATGATGGAACGATAGCTGAAACCTCGGGACATCGTTGTTCACCGTGGTGCCCGACGCTACCATCGACAGCACAATCACTGCGAAGCATATTCCGGCAATTCCTGCGATTGTCGTGAGAACGACGCTTTCCGACAATATCTGCACGATTATGTCGCGCGGTTTAGCTCCGAGAGCCCGCCTGATGCCTATTTCCTGGGTGCGTTCCTTGACTATGATCCACATTATGTTGCCCACGCCGATAATACCGGCGAGCAGAGAGCTGAATCCCACGAACAGCACAAGCACGTCGACGCCNGTGAACATGTTGTCGACAGTTTCAAATTGTTCCGACACATCCCAGTATTGAATTGCCTGTTGATCTTCAGGATGAATAGGGTGGTTGGAGCGAATGATGCGTTGCACCCTCGGCTTTATATCGGCGGGAGTGTGTCCTTGCTTTACGGTGAGCATAATGTCGTCGATATCCAGTCCCGTGTTGTAGGCTTGACGCATTGTCGAGAGCGGAATGGTGAACATTTCGTCCATCTTGCCGTTTATCTGCACTTCCGAAAGCTGCCCTGCAACTCCCACTATGCGGTAATATATATTGTCAAGTGAAATGAATTTGCCTATTGGCGACTCGTTGCCGAATATCTCGTCGGCGATGGCTTTCCCGATCACACACACTTTCTTCATGTTGCGCTCGTCGGAGTCGTTGATGAATCGTCCCTCATACATGACGGGAGCGAAAATCTTGGGAAATTGGCTCTCTACCCCCTGCACGCGGGTGGCTTTGGAGTGTTTGCCATATACTGCGGTGGTCGACCGGCTCGACACTCCCGACATCGCTTCTATTTCCGGGATGCGTCTTTGCATGTTGTCGACATCGGTTTGTGTGAGTGACCAGTTCATCCCCTTGGCGTAACCTTTATAAGGCATGCTGGTGCGATTGCTGAAAACCAGAGCCATGTTGGTCGACAGTCCGGCGAAGTTTCGGCGCAGAATGTCTTGAAGCCCCTGCGCGCCGCCCCACAGCATCGAGAGCATTGCCGTGCCCCAGAAGATGCCGAATGCCGTCAGGAAAGTGCGGGTCTTGTTTCGGCTGAGTGTCGCCGAAATCTCTTTCCAGCTGTCAATGTCAAAAATTGGATTTTTCATTTTGAAAGCTTATTCAGTTCTTAATGCCTCGACCGGTTTTATCTTTAATGCTCTAAGCGCGGGAAANAGTCCTGCAAGCGCGCCTGCNATTATGAGCACTATCGTCACCTCGATGGCGATGGATACGTCGACNGTGGGATTCTTTATGAAATCCGTGTTGCCGAACGCTTTGTCGAGCACCGTCGTGCCGATGGTCCCCATTATGATTCCTATGTAGCCGAAGATGGTTGTCAACGCCACGCTCTCGACAATAACCTGAGTGAGGATGCTGCGCGGTTTCGCTCCGATGGCGCGGCGTATCCCTATCTCATGGGTGCGTTCGCGAACAGAGACAAACATGATGTTGCTCACGCCCACTATTCCCGTGATGAGAGTGAGCATNCCGATAACCCACATCACCGTGTTGAGTATTCTCATTCCCTCTTGTCCTGAAAGATAGTTGGCGAATCGGTTCCATGACCACACGGCGCTTTCATCGTCGGCTGCGTGGCGGTTCACCTTTCCAAGTGTAGCGCGAATGTCGTTTTCAAGCTGCTGTGCCTCGCCTTGCGATGACAGCTGTGTTGTGGTCACTCTTATAGTGCTGAGTTTGTCGGAATAAGCGTTGAGCGCCTTGGCGGTAGTGTAAGGAATATAGATGGTGCTTTGCCAACGATGGTCATAAATGCCTACCACAGTGAACGAAAGCCCGCTCATGTTTGCGATTTTTCCTATCGCTTCCTCAGGCTTGTCAAAAAGTATCTCGGCGGTTTTCTTGTCCATGACCATTACTTTGCGTTGCTTGGCGAGATCATTTTCGTTGATGAAGCGACCGTACATCATCTTCTTCTGCTCCTGGGCTTCAGGGTAAACGCCCGTGTAGTTTTTCGTCACATAGTCTTTGCTCGTTGATATCGTGGTGGAATTGGATGTCAGTTCCGGAGCCGCTTCCACGACTCCCGCCTGATTTTCACGCTCAATATCCTTGAGATTCGGTTCCTTCAGGTCGACACGGCGCCCCTCTTTAAGTCCGTGGTAAGCCTTTGACGCTTTTCCGGGCCATAGCTGGATGACGTTGGCGCTTTTGGCGAAATCGCTCGACGAGAAAGAGTTGAGCACCCCTTTAGCCATTCCGAGCAGCATGATGAGCATGAAGATGCCCCATGCCACCGACATTCCCGTCAACAGGGTGCGGAGCTTGTTGGTGCTAAGCGTTTGCCATATTTCTTTTGCAAGATCTATCATTGTCCTATGCTTTGCTTATTGTTGCTGGGAGACGATTTCTTTTCCGTCGGCACCTATTATTCCGTCGGCTATTCTTATTATGCGGTTGGTCTGCGCTCCCACGTTCGGATCGTGAGTCACAATCACGATAGTCATTCCTTCCNCATTAAGTTGACGGAACACCTTCATTNCTTCTACCGAGGTTTTGCTGTCGAGCGCTCCTGTAGGCTCGTCGGCNNGAATTATTGNCGGATTGGTNATNAGCGCCCTGGCTATCGCCACCCTCTGTTTTTGTCCTCCCGAAAGTTCGCTTGGAAGATGGTGAGCCCACTCTTTAAGCCCCATTCGTTCAAGCTGTTCAAGAGCGAGTTTGTTGCGCTTTTTGCGCGACACCCCTTGATAGAAGAGGGGGAGAGCCACGTTTTCCACCGCGTCTTTATAATTGATGAGGTTAAATGACTGAAACACGAAGCCTATCAGCTTATTGCGCAATTCAGCCGCCCTGTTCTCGCTCAAATCCTTGATTTCGGTGCCGTCAAGGATATACTCTCCGGTGTCATAATTGTCAAGAATACCCAGGATATTCAGCAGTGTGGACTTTCCCGAGCCCGACGCGCCCATGATTGAAACGAGTTCGCCTCTGGCTATGTCGAGATTTATTCCTTTGAGCACGTGTAGCGGAACAGCCCCCGGATAGGTCTTGTTTATGTCACTGAGATGAATCATTATATCGTTCTTTTCCATCGCTTTTTTTCTGTTAGATGCGCATGGGCGCTAAAAAGTTGCTTATACTTGAAATTTATTATCTCTTCATTCCGAAACTGTAGCCCAGTCCGAGCATGAGATTATTGGGCTCATGGAACGCATTGAGCTGATAACCAATGTTTAAATATCCGTTTTTCCAAAGGTAGGTTTTCAGCGTGAGCGTCTGATAAAAAATGTCGGTATCCTTCCCTTTGCATATTATATTTCGCCCTATTCCTATGTTTATCGAGAAAATCGGCATCACCAGTTCGGCGCGCAATGACATTCCGACGGCTATCTGCTCCTTGAGCGGCGGACGATAGAATCTCATGTTGTCATCAGGCGTTCCTTCGACACGGTGGGAAAGGATGTTGGCGCTCTCGTCATACTGAGTGTCGAGCGACACCCCCGCTCTGAAATAGCGGTTGAAGCCATACATCGGCGCGAAATTTACGCCCAGCACCCCGAATAGTCCCCGGGCATAGAGATAGTCGTGAGAGGCGCTCTGAGAAATTAGCCTTAAACTCTTCTAATTCAGCAAGTTTGGCACGAGCTTCTTCCAATTGTTTTTTCTTAGTTGAAAGCTCCGCTTCCATTGGAGCTTGTTTTTGGATAAGCTTAGTTTCCTTATCTTGCTCTGCTTCAAGCTCTTTTCTCAAATTATTACGGCGCTCAATATGTTTTTCGGCAGTTTCGTTCAAGCCTGACATATCTTCAAGAATCTTATGAAGGATTTTCTTTTGCTCTTCAATATTAGCTTCAATCCCCTTGATATTCTCTTGAGTCATTGAGATTTTAAGCTCTGATTCCTTAATCTTACCTTGCTGGGTTTCAATACCGTTTTTAGTATTCTCAATAGTTTTTAAGTTATCTTGAATTTGTTTATCAGCATAAGTAATCGAAGATTCTTTTCTTGAAATTGAACCTTTGATTTCTTCCGCTTTTTGTTTAAGTTCAAGCTGGTGAGTTTCCCCTTTTTCTTTGATTGTAGCGGAAATTTCTTCATACTTTTCGCGAATAAGTTTCAACCTTTCGTCAATATCTTTTGATTTAAGTTCTTCTTCTTTTTTCTTTTTAGTGAACTCTAAGATATTTTCATGAGCCTTCTCAAGATTTCTTCTCAAATCAAAAAATTTAACCGTATTAATTTGGCTTTCCAAGCCTGATTTTTCGTCTTTTAATTTTTGGTATTTTAAAGCAACTTCGCGTTCTTCGTTAAGTTTTTCAAGGTTAACATTAAC
>WFMA01000102.1 GCA_009177195.1 Bacteroidales bacterium
CCTTCGCCGGTGTCGACCCCATCGCCGTTGAAGATATCCAGGAGGTAGTCTACCGCCTTAAAGAGAAGANCATAGGAATCCTCATCACCGACCACAACGCGCCTGAAACGCTTTCGATCACCGACAGGGCATATCTGCTTTTTGAAGGAAAAATCCTGTTCCAGGGCACATCCGAGGAACTCGCCGAAAACCCCACCGTGAGAGAAAAATATCTTGGCAGGGGCTTCACTTTCCACCGCAAAAAATTTGATTGAACAATGCTTGAGCCACAACTCAGAATAAGCGCCGGGCGAGGACTCTTCCTATTGGTGTGCTGGTGGGTGCTTCTCACCGTCGTCGCCTCGCTGCTGATGGGAGCGATAGGCACCGACACCGCCTCGTCGCTGCGCTGCGCCATCCTTGTGCAGGATATCGCAGTTTTTATCCTCCCAGTCGTTCTAACCGTCATCATCGCCAGCCCCCAACCGTGGCGCTACATAGGGCTCGACTCCCGATTGACGCTCGCCCCAACNGCTCTTGTCACTGTTACCGCCATTGTCTCCATCCCCGCCATGAACCGGCTTGTGGCATGGAACGAGGCTATCCATCTGCCATGGAGCGGGCTTGAGGACCTGCTGCGTCAAAGCGAGAACGCCGCGCAGGNNATGGTGCAGCAACTCATGGGGGGCAATTCCGTGTGGGATCTCGTCATGGCTATCCTGATAGTCGGAATCTTGACCGGAATCGCCGAGGAGCTTTTCTTCCGAGGGGCGCTTCAACGGCTGCTGCTGTCAAAATTCGGCAACAAGCACTTCGCCATCTGGTCGGCTGCATTCATCTTCAGCGCCGTCCATCTACAGTTCTTCGGATTTTTCCCGCGTCTGCTCATGGGCGCCTACTTCGGCTATCTCGTCGCATGGAGCGGCTCGCTGCGACTCTCCATGTTTGCCCACGCGCTCAACAATTCACTCGTCGCCCTCAACTTCTGGCTTGTAAGCCGTCATGCCACCGGCAACGACCTCAACGAGCTTGGCACCGGTGCCTCAGCCGCCTCAATCACCGCCGGCATCGTCAGCCTCGTCGCCACCTGCGCCTGTATCTACTTCCTCTACAAAGCCACCCGCTCCAAAGCCACATCATTCATTCGGTGACATCGCACGCGATGTCCCTACTACTAAGCGAATAAAAAAACAGCCCGATCGGGATTTCGACCAATCGGGCTTAAATGTGAAGCGGGGCAAAGCACCTTATTCAGGGTCCTGCCAGTCGCCTGAGTCTTTAATCAATTTTATGAGCCGGGGAATCGCCTCTGATTGCGGAATGTTTTTCTCAACGCAGGTCTTGCCTTTGTAAAGACTGATGTTGCCCGCAGCCGCGCCCACATAACCGTAGTCGGCATCAGCCATCTCACCGGGACCGTTGACAATGCAACCCATAACTCCTATTTTCAACCCCTTGAGGTGGGAGGTAGCCTCCTTTACCGCTTTAAGGGTCGACTGGAGGTCAAAGAGAGTTCGCCCGCATCCGGGACAAGCGATATACTCCGTCTTGCTGATTCTCAACCTTGCCGCCTGAAGAATGCCAAGACTTAAACGCAAAAGCTCTTCGCCGGTCAAGGCTGATGATGTTATCATTATCCCGTCGTGGAACCCATTGAGCAATATCGAGCCGAAATCGGCAGCCGCCATCAATGCCACAGAGTCAAACGGAGCGTCACCATAATCGATGCTCGGAATGACCGGATTACGCAGTCCTGCCGCAGTCAACGCATGAATCGCAGCCATGATCTCAGCCGACGGATTGGGATGGGACGACGTGATGACAATAACTCTATCGGGATTACCTTCAAGCATGGCATTGACNTCATCGACNGATTGCGACGCATCGACAGCGACATACTCCGGAAGCTCGTCTCCGCCGGGAGCTATAACCGCCGGGAGCTGACCGCCCCCTATCGAGCCTACAGCAAATGACTCTCGCCGTTCAGGCTTCACGGGATTGAAGCCGGGAGCATACTTTCCGTTAATGCTCGGAGCGTCGGCATGGCTCGAAATATAATCTACCAGCGCCTTTGCTACCGGAATCTCGTTTTCGGGATCCTCACTGAGCGAAACCCTGATGGTGTCGCCGATTCCCTCGGCAAGCAAAGTTCCGATACCGACAGCGCTCNTCACCCTGCCGNCTTCGCCATNGNCTGCCNCGGTCNNTCCGAGATGNNAGGGAAAANCCATTCCCTCGGNATCCATCGCAGCCACANGCCGGCGCACGGNCTCAACCANCANCGTCACATTGCTTGCCTTAATCGAAATAACTATGNCGAAAAAGCCGCGCTTGACCGCTACACGCAAAAATTCCATAGCGCTCTCCACCATTCCTGCCGGAGTGTCGCCATAACGGCTCATGATGCGGTCGCTGAGCGAACCGTGATTTACTCCGATTCTAATAGCTGTTCCGTGCTTGCGGCAAAGGTCGAGGAAAGGAGTGAACGCCTCGTCGATGCGACGCAGCTCGGCGGCATACTCCTCGTCGGTATATTCCAGTTTCTTGAACGTCCTGCCGGGGTCGACGAAATTGCCGGGATTTATCCTCACCTTGTCAGTGACCTCGGCGGCGGCAAACGCCGCCTTGGGATTGAAATGAATGTCGGCGACAAGCGGAACAGTGACACCCTGTTCGCGAAGCCGTCCCCTTATCACCCCGATGTTAGCCGCCTCACGCACTCCCTGAGCCGTGAGACGCACATAGTCGGCGCCGGCTTCAGCGATGCGTCGGCACTGAGCTACCGACGCGTCGGTGTCGAGCGTCGACGTGTTGGTCATCGACTGAAGGCGTATTGGGTTGTCGCCCCCTAAAGGCACTCCGCCTATATTGACTTCGCGCGACCGACGGCGTTTATAGTCAAATACTGACATCTCGGTCAATCAATTCGTTTTAAACTTGTATTTCACCTCGGCAAGCTCGGCATTCGCTTTCACAATCTTATTGGCAAGCGACGATTTGTATTCGGCAAGCTTCGAAGCAATCTTCTCATCGCCCAACGCAAGCATCTCAACGGCAAGAATAGCCGCATTAAGACCGCCGTTGATGCCGACAGTGGCAACAGGAATGCCCGGAGGCATCTGCACGATCGACAGAAGGGCGTCGACACCCTGAAGAGTGGATGCGATAGGCACCCCGATCACGGGAAGAGTGGTGTTTGCGGCAATCACCCCCGGCAGGGCGGCAGCCATTCCGGCAGCGGCAATTATCACTTTAAGCCCGCGCTGAGAAGCCCCCTTGGCAAATTCCTCCACCTGGGAGGGAGTGCGGTGAGCCGACAGAGCGTTTATTTCAAATGGAATCTCGAAATCATCGAGAAGCTGGGCAGCTTTGCCCATAACAGGCAGATCGGATGTGCTGCCCATGATAATGCTGACGATTGGTTTCATTTATAATTGATTTTGATTAATCCTGATTTATGCGAGAAGATAAACGCAAGCAAATCCCACTGCCGTCCCGGCGACCACCTGCCAGAACGTGTGACGTTGCAGCAACAGGCGCGAGGTGCCCAGAATGCCGAGCAGCAGAATCCCCACAGTGATTACGCCCCACATAGGCACAACGCCGAGACCGTCAGCCATGATTCGGAACATCAACCCCACGAGACCTCCCAATGCCGCCATGTGGGCGCTTATCTTCCATTTTATATTGACGGTGACGCATATAACCGTGGCTATCGCCNCNCCCACCANGAACATCCACATCCNGTGGGGCGCATGGATGCGCGCCAAATACCACGCCGCAAGAGCGTAGCACACGCAAGTCATGGCATAGGGTATGTAACGCTCCCCCCGATTATTAAGACCGGGATCACTTATCACCTTGAATTTGTAAAGCAAAAATATGCCAAGAGCGGGCAGAAAGGCGGTGATCAGCGCAATCATCAGCACCACGTTCCACCTCATGCCGAGAGGAAGCATGACAAGCACAGTGGTCCACAACGAAAGGATCACACCGTAGGTTGGCACCAGTATGGGGCTCAGAACCCATGAAAATNTGTGAGCAGCTTTATTCATATCTATATANAAAACAGCATGGAATATCANTTGTTTATATCTCTTTTCTCAATCTTGCGACGGNGATGCCCAGTTTTTCCCGATACTTCGCCACCGTGCGGCGCGCTATGTCATATCCCCGTTGAGAAATGAGCGCCGTGATCGCCTCGTCGCTCAACGGCTTTTTCTTATCCTCGGTTGAAATAATCTCTTTCAATGCCGCTACTATTTCATGGGATGAAGCGTCCTCGTCATCCTTAGGGCGTTCATTGAAGAAGTGTTTCAACGGATACACCCCATAGGATGTCGCCANATATTTACCTNCGGCTGCGCGTGAAATNACAGAAAGGNCATATCCGGTTATCTTGGCGATATCTTTCAGTANCATGGGATGAATGAGCATGTCGTCGNCANCGTTCAGGAAGAAATCGCGCTGAATGCCGACAATAGCCCTCATCACGTTATATAGCGTTTCCTGACGCATCTTCAGCACTTTGATAAAATCGGCGGCTTCGTCACGCTTCTGCTTGATGAACAATCCCGCCGCATTGTCGCCGTCAATGCGCGCCTCCTCTTCGCTGAAGCTCCGCTCAATCTGCAATTCAGGGATATTGTTCACCAAAGTGAGGGTGATCGTCCCGTCGTCGACCTCGACTGTGAAGTCAGGGACAATGTGGCGTGTGCGATCCTCAGCCACATCCCCCGCAAGCGAAGCCGCAGGCTTGGGATTGAGCGACGTGATGAGGTCGACGGCATCTTTCAATTCCACCTCGCTAACCCCGAGCGCGGCGGCAAGCCGGTCATAGTGCTTGCGTGAAAAATAATCAAAATAATGGGTCACAATCTCTATCGCCCTGTCGACCGTCTCACCGCTCTTCTTTCTGTGAAGCTGCAACAACAGGCAGTCGCGCAAATCAATCGCAGCGATGCCGGCAGGTTCCAGCGAACGAACAATATCGATCACCGATTTTATATCGTCGACAGCGATATGCTCCCCGGTGTGCTCCTCGATATCATATCCCATCGAGGAAGCGCTGCGCGTGAGATAGCCGTTATCGTCAAGATTTCCGATGATGTAGCGGGCAATCAGTTTCTGCCGCTCCGAGAGGTCAAATCCGGCAAGCTGCTCGGAAAGCACGTCATAAAGAGTTTCCGAAGTGTCGGCTGTAATGGTTTCAAGCGGATTGTCATATTGAGAACTCTGTCGGCTGTCATGGCGATAGAACGGAATATCGTCCTCGTCACGATAGTCGGCGTCCTGTATTTCAGATGCGGTTTCGTTAAAAGGCTCCTCGTCGGAATCGACTGAATGGTCGACAGCTTCAAGCGCGGGATTGTCGTCAAGAGCCCGCTGAACCTCATCCTCCACCTCGGGACCGCTCATTTCAAGCATTTTCCCGAATCTTACCTGAAGGGGCGAGAGCCGTTGCTGCAATTTCTGCTCAATCGATAGCTTTAACGAATCCTCCATTTATCTCACTCTTATATTTACTACAAATATAGAAATTTATCGCAAGCAATCCAAGTCAACACTCCCACTTATCACTCCCCTCACTTCCATTTTTTCAATTTATAGCGATAGNTGACTCCGNNGGTTCCGACGAGTTCAACCNTCATTCGCCGTTTGGAAAAATTCATTATCTCAAGACGATTCAACGCCGTCTCGAAATGAGTGATCGGGAAAGGGGCNTATTTCNTTCCGCTCTCTTCAGTCTCAGAGTGGGNGNAGTCAATATAAAGGAAGCCCGAGTCCTGATACCACTTGCCCCAGCGGGTCTCCTGATTGTGATTTTCCNGCACCATTCTCATGCAGAACACCGTTGACTGGAACTGCCAGAATATATCTTTGCCATATTCAGCCACTTCCTCGCCGTCGGCAGTTATCTCCTCCAATTTCCAAGTGCCGAAGTAACCGCCGATATCGCCATCGTTGTGAGTGCAACCGATGACCAAAGCTGAAATTCCGGCGACCAACAGTAATATGACCGGCTTTATCGTTTCCATATCTTAAAATCTCCTTTATATGCGACAGTCACAGAAACCCCGGCATTATTGCCGAAAATCCCGCCACGGTCAACTGCCACAGCGCCTTTGAGCGAAAGTCCGTCGACCGCAGGCACCACCCATTTCATTTCCACCATAGCCGAGGTATCGCTAACTTTCCTAACCCTCGGAATGTAGCCCGAACCCCAAGCCTCACGCCACGAGAACATGGCGCGGTAATCGACAGCGCGCGACACTTCCCCCTCTACAGCTACATGGAAACCCCGCACTTTATTGTCGACAAACCTCATGTAGCCGTCGCGGTTATATATCGGCGAAGTCATGAAGGGCGTTCCCTGCGAAAGCCCGAAACAAGCGTAGCCGTTATAGAAAAAATGATTGTAATAGTCATCAGCTCCTGTAGCCCAGTCGACAATCGTTGTTCCGGGGAAGTCTTCGGGGTCCCAATGGAGGGGTCCCGATTGATTGGTGAAATCCAGATACTCAATCACGGCTCCCGTTACTATTCCCGAGCCCGAACGCCTATACTCCACACCCCACAGCCCGTCGAAGCCGTTCATCTTTCCGATTCCCGAACCATCTTCCCAAGGCCATTGGAAATAAGCCATCAGCTCGTTACGCCCGTCGACACGAATCGACGACTTGAAATCCCAGCTGCCAAGATGATTGCCGGTCCAAAAGCCGTCGCCTTGATGCGGAATGAGCATGTCCACAAAATCCTTGAACCCAAGCGAAGACTTCGACACTTCCGTGAGTCTGCCGTTATTATAATTTTTCTGGGTCCCGCCAAAGATAGCCGCCGCCTGCATTCCAACCGTCACCGATACAGGTTGACCGGGATTGGTGCGCAGATAAAGGCGCTTGTAGTTCACCCAGCGCCCGGTGGTCACGTAATAATTTTCGTAATTGTAATGATCCTCCAGCCAATGGTTGTCGGCAGGTCTGCCATAAAAAAGTTCACCATTTATCTGAACCCATCCTTTAGTGAACGGAATATTCTCAAATCCATGGAATCCGGCTCTCACCCCGGGGGTGGGACGACAGTTGGCGCTCCACGTGAGGTCGCCGCTCGAAAGGCGGTCGTTCAACATTGCCGATCCAACCTCCTTCAATCCCGCCGTTACAAAAACCGACCGATACTTGACTTCGGCATATAACTGTTGGAGTCTCACCGGAGCGGGGCGACGCTGAATCATCACCATAGAATTCTCCTCGACCGAAAAGCGCTCATACCCGCGGGATGATGAGAGACCGCCGATCACATCGGCGCCAAAACCCCAACTGAACCTGCGCGACAAGTCCATGGTTCTCTTTGCCGAGATGCGCGCCAACAGCGAATAAGATTGAGTAAGGACTCCGAAATTATTTGACATCAAGTAATAAGGAGCGAATTCCCCACTTCCGGCATTAGTGATAATCTCACCACAGAACTCAACGGGAGGCTCAACACCTACCGAAACGTCCAGATAATTCTGAGGCGCAGGTATACCTTCAAGTAACTCCGCCTTAACCGACACCACGCCTAACGACATCGCGATTAAGACATATAGAAGTCGCAGTATCATAGCTGTTGATTGACGGCATGATAAGTGCCTATGTGACGATCCTTTTTCTCTTCGAAAATATCAGAGATAGCAAAAAATATTCCAGTCTCCTCGACATCGCCAAATTCAGTGTTGATCGCCGTGCCAAACATCCTCATCGATGGCGACAGACTCATGTAGGCGTTAACTAACGGCGGTATATTTATACCGTGGTCACGAATCGCCTTATTGAGTATCTTATAGTCCTCCTTAAAGGAATTGCCAACAAAAAGTCTTGCCATCTCCTCCTCGTCGATTCCGGCGGGCAACGGCTCTATCGGCGAAACAAGATTTTCAGGATCGGGGAAATGCTTGTTGAGGAAATATAGAATCATGTTGCGACACTCCTTGATATAGCTTGGATACATCGTAACCTTACCGAAAAGATATTTCACCTGAGGATAGACAACCGTCAACGCCCCAAGACCGTCCCAAAGATTGTCCAGAGCGTAGAGGGCTTTGGCTCCAGCTTTTGACGACTGGTATTCCAGTCTCACGAACGAACGTCCGAGTTCAAGAGTGTTAGGCAGCAATTCCTTAAGAAACTTGTCGGAAAACTTAAACATGTGTCCGGTAGCGATTTTAGGCACTCCGCCGGGAAGAATCGTCACATCCTCGCCGATTATGAACCGATAGCCTCCGAGAATCATCTCAGCTTCCGGATCCCACACAATCAGCTGCCGGCATGGAGGGTCCATTAAATCGAATTCATCAATGTCACATTCTTTTCCGGTGCCGCCGCCGGCGTTGCGAAACGCAATCTCCCTCAGGCGTCCTATTTCCTTCATGACATTAGGCGATGTGTGGGCATCAGTTATATAGATATAGTTACCGCCCTTGTTGGTCTCTCGAAGAAACTTGTCGGGGGTCAATTCGCTTTTCAATATATCGGTAGCCACCGGTGCTATGATAGGCTGTTCCATATCGGACTCTGAATATTCAACTTTTCTTTAAACTATAAACAATCCGTTTCACTTGTTCCGCCTCGTCAAGAGCCTTGGTTCCGCCCGCAAAGGCGGTGTGACTCAATGGGGTTCCGACACGGATATTGAACTCAGAACCGCGGCTTCTGAAAATCTCCCGCGGAAGATAAATCATCTCTATGTTAAACTTCAAGCCGGCAAGCGTACGGATTTTCGCAAAGTTATAAAAAAATGCTGAATTTTTTGCGTCAAAAAACACCGGAATTATGTCTCTTTTATATTCGACAGCCTTATTTATGAACATTTTGTTCCAGCGGAGGTCGCTTATGCCGCCCGATTGCTTGCGTGAAACAAGTCCCGCAGGAAAGATGATGACCGGATCATCGCCAGCCATATACTCGTCAATCGCAGCTGAATCGCCCCTCTTCTGCCTACCGTGCTTATTAACCGGAAGAAACACTTCCCGCAGGGGCTTCACATTCATCAACAGGTCATTGACTACGAATTTGACGTTGCCGCCATAGGCGCGCGACACCCAGTCGATCATAGCTATCCCGTCCAACGCCCCCAGCGGATGATTTGAAACGAAAATCACACGCCGGTTTTCAGGCAACGACTCTTTGCCACTCACATGATATGAGATATCGAGATCCTTCAGCACGGCATTGCAGAATGAAGCGCCACGCTTGCCGCGGTTGCGTTCAAGAAGATCGTTAAGACCATCCTGACATATCGTGCGCTCAAGCCAGCGCACAGCCCACTTGGGAATATATCGGTAATGGGAGGGAAGGCGGCTTTTCAACACGCCGTCAACGTCAATGCGCAATATGTCTTCCTCCTTATTAGCAAACATGGCGCAAAATTACTCATTTCGCGCCAATTCTACAAAACTCCTATTTACTCATTAATCATTCAGTCAATCATGTCCTTATAATTACGCATCATTTTGAAGTAGATCGACAGTCCTATGACAAGTCCCACAATAGCTCCTGCCACCATCCCCCATCGATAATACACACCGGGGTATGCTCCGAACATAGTAATAAGTATCGGAATACACATGGCGATAAGCACGACTTGGCAGTAGTGGTGGATGCGCTTATATTTACGGGCTTTAACCGCCACTTCTTCCACCCCCATCGTGTTAACGTCAATACTCCTTATTCCCCGGCATAGATAAGCGTCCATCGCTCCTGCGATAAGGAAGTATGCCGCAAAAAAGAGGAGTGTCCAAATGCCAAAAACCCTCGATCCGCTCAACACAACCGTCACTCCGAGCAGCGGAGCGATCACACTGAATCTGCGATATTGATCGGCAAGCTCTTGCTGTGCCGATTTAAGTTTATTCCTTTTCAACATATCAATAGTTTTTTGTTTGTCATTCTCAAGATTGTTTAACCTGAAATCAAGTTCATTCCATCTATTTTCCATATCTTCGGGTCTCATAGCCTCTCATTCATTAGAATATTTGACAAGTTTTTCTTTCACACGACGCAATCTCGACGCAACAGTGTTGCGCGGCACTCCCATTATCTCNGCTATCTCATCATAACCGCGCTGGTCAAGCCACAGGAGCACGATCGCTTTCTCTGATTTCGTTAACCGGTTTATAAGAGCATACATCTCCCTCATCAGTTCAGCCTTGTCGGCATCGGGCGCGATCATGTCGGGCAACTGTTCTATCGGAACGGAACTGCGTTTACGATTATTCTTCCGGAAAAACGACACGCAGCTGTTCAAACACACTCGATAGACCCACGTCGACACNGAGGAGGAGCCTCGGAACGATCCGAATCCGCGCCAAAGATTTATAAGCGATTCCTGACGCAAATCGTTAAAGTCATCCACATCGACAGCATAAAAATAGCACACCTTGGCGATGAGCCTTTCATACTTGTCGATCAGTTCGGAAAATTCACGGTCTTTATCTTCGTTTTGAGTCATCAGTAATTAATTATTTATCAAATCAGGTTCACCGCAATGGTGTCAACTCCAATTTAATTCGTTACATTCAATTAGTCGCAGCATTTCTGAAATAGTTCCATCACCCGGGCAATTTTCAATTTAATAAACGCNGCATAACAGTTCATCGCATACTCCGGAAGCTCTTTTTCATCTCATCATAGCTCGTTTTTCAGAATAAAATAACGAACTTTGCATTCCGAATACAAAAGCCTGTTATAATTTTTACGGCTTAACAAATAACTCTTCGATGAACAGCAACGTGAAAAAAACAGCCGGAATAGATATGCTCCACGGTCCTCTGTTCCGGAAAATAATAGTTTTCGCAATGCCGCTTCTTGCCAGCGGAATCCTCCAGCAGTCATTCAACGCTGTAGATGTAGGAATAGTGGGACGCTTCGCCTCAAGCCAGGCAATGGCAGCCGTTGGGAGCAACGGCTCGNTGATAAGCATAATGGTGAGCCTGTTTCTGGGGATATCTATCGGAGCCAATATCGTCATCGCCAATTATATCGGTCAACGGAATCCCGCCGGGATCAAACGAGCCATCACCACGGTTTCATTCGTCGCCGTGGCGAGCGGAATAATCCTGCTGCTCGTGGGCGAGCTTTTCGCCAAGCCCATTCTGGAGCTAATGAGCGTTCCCGACGATGTTATCGACCTCGCAACCCTATACCTGAAGGTGTATTTTTTAGGAATGCCTTTCATGATGATCTACAATTTCGCATCAGCGATAATGCGAAGCATGGGCGACACGAAACGCCCGTTCTATAGCCTTGCAGTGGCAAGCGCGCTCAATATCATTCTGGACCTCGTGTTTGTGAAATTTTTCGACATGGATGTCGACGGAGTCGCCCTTGCCACTGTCCTATCAAATATGGTCAATGCGTTTCTGATGATTTACTGGCTCACTCGCGAGCCTGAACCCTACAGGCTCAACATCCGCGCCATCAAGGTGAATCGCGGCGAATTGAAAAAAATTCTGCAAATCGGTGTTCCCGCCGGAATACAAGGAATGGTCTTCTCTTTCGCCAACATTTTTATTCAAAGTTCGATAAATAAATTCGGCTCGGCGGCGGTTGCCGGTTCAGCTGCCGCTCTCACCTACGAAGTCTATTGTTATTACATCGTGAGCGCGTTCTGCCAAGCGGCAGTCGCATTCTTGAGCCAAAACTACGGCGCCGGACAATATGACCGATGCAAGCGGGTTTTCTGGTTGTGTCTTGCCGCAGGAATGATCGGCACCGGGGCGATGAACGGACTTATCGTGTGGCAGAAAAATTTCTTNCTCCACATTTTTACTACTGACAACGACGTGTTGCATTACGCCATCATAAGGCTCCAGTGCGTGTTGCTGTTCCAATGGATCGCCACCACCTACGAAGTCAGCGGCGCCTGTATGCGCGGACTTGGATACTCAATGACTCCTACTCTCATCACAATTTTCGGAACATGCGTTCTGAGACTCGGATGGGTATATCTCGCCGCAAAATATTCTTTCGATTTCGCAAGGCTGCTTCACATCTACCCAATATCGTGGGTCATTACAGGATCAGCGGTGATGACTGCCTACTTCATTGTACAGCGGAAAGTCTTCTCCCGAAAAGTCCAACCAATATAACGGGTCAGGGCAACATTATCATCGAGAAATTGCGTCCGGATTTGATTCCAGCGGCACGTGCCGAGAAATAACGATCGGGGTGGCATCGAGTACATGACGACGGCATTGCAATAACGTCTTCCTTCAGTCCGCATTTAATCAATGTCTCTTTTACGAACANNGGAAGATCGACATGAGGCTTGCCTTCGCCCCTCACCACACATGATTCAGGGAATTGCCCGGCAACCTCCTCTCCGACCTCAAAGCACTTCGGGCAGATACATGGACCTATAGCCACTTTCAGCCGGGACACGTCGGCTCCCTCGGCAAGCATGAGGGCGACGCAATTTTCCACAACACCTCCGACCGCGCCACGCCATCCGGCATGAGCCGCCCCAATAACCCCTGCCTGAGAATCGGCAAGCAGCACAGGAACGCAATCAGCGGTAGAAACACCTATCGCCACTCGCTTCATACGGGTTACAAGAGCGTCAACACCTTCCAACTCCTCAGCCTTTACAGGCACTGAATCTATGAGTTTGCAACGATTGGAGTGAGTTTGCCTCGGAAGGATGATGCACCCGTCAGCTACTCCGATATAATCGGCAAGCGCCTTTCTCGACTCAGCCACATGGAGCGGCGAGTCGCCTGTATAGTGACAGATGTTAAAACCGCTGTAGGGAGAATCGTCGATCTCTCCCCTGCATGTCACAAGCGCTTTTACTCCTGGAGCTATTTCTACTGGATCAATCCAGCTTGGTATCGTCATCGCCAAGATATTCCCAATCGCAGTCCTCCCAATCGTCATCCATGAACTCGCTGTCGGCAAGCTCCTCTTCAGTTGGTTCAGGCATAGCCTCATTTTCAAAGATGAACTCGTCCTCTTCACGCACACGATGATGACCGTCGAGACGGCGGTGAGTGATCGTCATAGGTTCAGCTCGGTTAGCCTCGTCATTGATAGCTTTCCACAGCAAATCTTTCAACTCGGTTATTCCCTGTCCTGTTACAGCCGAGATAAACACATGGGGCACCTCGGCGGGGAGCTCTTTCTCAATCTCGGCAATAAGCTCATCGTCGAGCATATCGCTCTTGCTTATCGCAAGCACTCGTTGCTTGTCGACAAGTTCNGGATTGAACTTGGCAAGCTCGTTGAGAAGTATTTCGTATTCCTTGCGGATATCGGCGGCATCGGCAGGAACCATGAAAAGCAACACCGCATTTCTTTCAATGTGNCGCAAGAATCTAAGTCCAAGCCCCTTGCCTTCACTTGCCCCCTCAATTATTCCGGGGATATCAGCCATGACAAATGACCGGTTGTCCCTGTAGCTCACAATTCCAAGCTGAGGTTCCATGGTTGTGAAGGGATAGTCGGCAATCTTAGGACGAGCCGCTGAAATCGACGACAGCAACGTGGACTTCCCGGCGTTAGGGAATCCGACAAGACCTACATCGGCAAGCAATTTCAATTCAAGAATCACCGATTTTTCTATAGCAGGTTCACCCGGCTGAGCATAACGGGGAGTGCGGTTGGTCGCGCTTTTAAAATGCCAGTTTCCGAGACCGCCTCGTCCACCGCGCAAGAGCTTCACCTCCTCGCCGTCCTGAGTCACTTCACACAGGAATTCGCCGGTTTCCGAATCAAACACCACCGTTCCACACGGCACCTCGATGATTTTATCTTCTCCGTCCTTTCCGAAACTGCGATTGCCCGACCCGCTCTGACCGTCGCCGGCAAACACGTGGCGCTGATACTTGAGCGGCAGCAGGGTCCACATATTTTTGTTTCCTTTTAATATAATGTGTCCGCCTCTTCCTCCGTCGCCTCCGTCGGGACCGCCTTTAGGTATGTACTTGGCTCTGTAAAAATGACGCGAGCCGGCTCCGCCCTTTCCTGAGCGGCACAATATCTTTACATAATCGATGAAATTGGATTCAGCCATAATCTTGAATTATTTACTATTGATTAACGCCTGACCCTGAGATTGGGTTCACCCGTTTCAACGGGTTTCAATTGCCGTTTAAAAACACAAAATTAACAATTTCCCGGAAAAATTTTCCCGTTTTTACTATGAAAAGTATTATATTCGTGACCTGTTAACAGATAAACTCAGCAATGAAATCATTCTTATCGTGCCTCATTTCGGTCATCTTTGTCCTGACTTCATGCACTGACGACGGGTCAACGCCGATAGGCGCGATATACTCGTCGGGGGAATTTACGGTTTATCCCGACAGCGTGACACAAGGAGACTTAAAAATCACCGTCAAGGTTGGCGAAACCGATCCCGGACTGCCGAAATACCATTCTGACCAACCTATAGTGGATGCCCTCTTCGCATTGGCTATTCAGGAAATACAGGCAATCCCATCGGCAGAGAATGATTTTGACATATACCTCTCTATTGCGGCGCTCGCTCCCGAAAAAGCATCAAGAAAGCTCAAATCAGAGCTTATGTCCACCCCCGACGGAATCATCATAGCCCAGCCTTCAGGCGCAGGCGGATCCTGGCCGATAACCACCGACCGCATCTCATGGGCGACAGCTATATGGGAACTATATCAAGCTACCGGCGACAAGTCGCCGCTTGCCGAAGCTCTTCGCGCAATCGAAAACACGCTCAACCTTGACATGCGCGCCGCCTGGAACGACACATACAATCTCATGAAGGGCAAAAACTGCGGCTCAGCGAGCAATTATCCTGAATGGATGAGACCGGTCGACGTGTATCAATCCATGAGTCTGGGGACTAATGTGCTGTTCGCAAATGCGTTCAAAACGCGCGATCTGATTTNNCGCGAGNTTTCCGACGACAAATTCATGCCTCTTTGGTCGGGCGTCGATCGGGAAATCGCCAACTCGCTAAACACCATTCTTTGGATTCCTGCTGCAGGATTTTACGGGCAATATTTATATGGTGGACTCTATCCGATCGTTTCGACCGCCAACGATAATTTCGCGCAAGCCCTCGCAATAATTTTCGGAGCCGCCAACCGGGAAATGGCAAAATCTATCATAAAAAACACTCCCACCGCTCCCGCCGGCATCCAACCATTCTATCCGCTCTCCCTCGAGATCGCAGGGATTGATAACGGGAACGGCAGAGCGACGATACAGGCATTCTGGAATATCGCCGCAGCGAAAGCAAGAAACATGACCGCCGTAGGGCAAGGATTAGCCTCGACGCTGTATCACGGAGCTCTGTATGCCGCTGCAAAAGGCGCGTTTCCCGTCGACACGCAAGCCGATTTGTCACGAATCGACCCATCGGCATGGAACCCCGCCGGGATGGCGGCGATGGTGCTCAGAGTGATCGCAGGGATGGAGTTCACTACTGAAGGGATAGCGTTCGCGCCCATCGTGCCGGCTTCGCTGCCCGGCGAAAAATCATTGAGTCAATTCAAGTACCGGGATGCGACCCTCTCGATAAAAATTTATGGAACAGGAGAAAGCATAAAAACATNCAGCNTAAACGGCANNCCGCAAACCAATTGTTTCATTCCCGGCACCATCACCGGCGAAGTGAATATCGAAATAATAATGGACAATCGCCCACCGAAGAAACATGATGTCGAAATCACAGAAACGGAATATATGCCTTCAACCCCCGACGCCAGATGGGAATATAACGACTTATGCGTAATCGACAACTATAGCGACGGAATCAAATATCAGACATTCGTCAACGGCGACTATCGGGACACATATAAGACCGACACGATCCAATTCCTGCCGCAGGGAGGATACTCCACCGTCAACATCGTGCCTGTCAATGCAAATGGGATAACAGGCTTTTCGGCACCCACGCATCAATATATCGACCCGGGACAGACCATCATCATCCCTGCGTCGACAATAAGCGAC
>WFMA01000191.1 GCA_009177195.1 Bacteroidales bacterium
CAAAATGACAAAACATCAGCCGACAGTAAGCGCCGGTTCCCGGCTGTATTAATTTGACGAGCGCGAGGACTCGAAGGGCAATAACTATATCTCCATAGCTGAGATGAACACACGCACGAAAAAACGCAACGGCATCTTCATCCATGCCGAGCATCTTGACAATTTCCGCAAGGCGTTGGATGAAATATCCCCACTCATCAAAAATGACTCTGAAAGATGATCCCATTGTTCTTCTCGGCTTGAGTTGCCCGTATTGTGGTGCTCCAACTCAACTCATAGACGACACTGAAATCTACGGTCGTTCATTCGGAACAAAGTGCTATATCTGCCGTCCATGTCAAGCATGGGTAGGATGTCATAAAGGGACTGACAAAGCTCTTGGACGAATAGCCAATAAGGAACTCCGAGAACTTAAACATTTGGCGCACGAGGCATTTGACCCATTATGGAAAGGAGGTTTCCTCCCTCGGANAGCTGCCTACGNAATTNTGTCAGTNGCATTTGAACTACCTCCNGAATATACCCATATTGGNATGTTTGATGAGGAACTTTGCCGGAAGACAATTGANCTCAGTAAAACAATATTAACCCTTTTAATGAATNACAATGGCAAGAAGAATNGAAGTAAAGGATAAGCCATTCCTCCTCATTGAATGTACNGCCGGAGAACTTATGCAAGNCGTAGGNTCTGANATCTGCATCTGTGATTGGTGTGGNAACNCATACCTANCCTCNGAAGAAGGAGTCTATATNGCGGTTCTAAATCACTGGTACTGCAAAAAGTGTTACGAGGACTGGANTAAGCNAGCGGTTTATTACTCCGAGGATAAANGTGTTGAGACAAAAAATTTCAACTTCTATGCANCTCGTTTCNGGCTAATATGTCAGTAAAAGTTAAGGTGTAAAAATGGCGGTTCAAATATTTCCGCAACTTGCTCTTCTGCACTATCTTTACAATAACTAATTAACTATAAGTCAAACCAAATTAAACTCTTTTCTTATGGAAGAAACTAACATCACAATTCCTAAGGCACGGAGATTAATGAGCGAGGAAATCAATGAGATTGCCACCGCTCTCTCCGCCTTTCAAGGCTCGCTGAAGCAGCCTAAGCTCAACAAGGAAGTCACGGTTCAGAAGAAAGCCGGCGGCTCCTATAAGTTTAAATATGCGGACCTATCCGCTTGCGCGGAAGCCGCCGCCCCATTCCTCAAGGAGAACGGACTTGCGGTATCGCAAATCATCATTGATTGGACCCTCGTCACGCTTCTTACCCATTCGAGCGGGCAGTGGATTAAGTCCGAGCTGCCGATCTCACNCAACANTGGGGCGGACNATCAGGCGCNCGGCTCCGCGATTACCTACATCAAGCGTTACTCCTACTGCGCGATTCTCGGCATTGTCGCAGACGCTGACGATGACGCTAACGCAGCCTGCGGGAACGAGGCTGTTGTCAAAGACAGGGGAGTCAAGTCGGTCGCTTTCACCGGCGCTCAACTCAAAGACGCTCTCTCTCGACTTGATCAGTGCAAGACCAAAGCCGAAGCGACAAATCTCTGGAACGAGATGACAAAGAGNNGTNCNGCTCTGTGCTCTAAAGGCAGCGAGTTTTATAATGCAGTAGCGACAGCGCTTCAAAAACTTCCCGAAAAATGAGAATAGCGCTTACGCAATCGCCGGTGGTATTCAGTGAGAATCCACACGGCTACCGGCTTGGAGACAAGAGGATGAGCGGCATTACGTCGCTCATCCATCAAGTCCTCCAGCTCGGCGTTTATCCTGAGGCGAGCGAGTTTGTCAAGACCGTGGCGATACCTCGCGCCGGTGAATACGGCACTGCGGTACACCATGCCATAGAAGAGTATGACAACCTCGGCATCAAAGTGACGGCGCATCCCAAAAGCGAGAGATTTCAGCAAGGGCAGGGCGATGAGTTCTGGAATGTGGAGCAAGAGCTTGAAACATACATCAGGCACCGTGAGGGATTCGAGCCGGTCGCAAACGAATACACAGTGAGCGATGAAGTCCGCTATGCGTCCAATATTGATAATGTTTGGCTCAAAATCGATACTCAGGGAATTTGGCTCATTGATACCAAGACCAACAATCTCAACTATTATCCCGGAGGTGAAGCTGCCTTACAGGAGTATCTTTCCTGGCAGTTGTCAGTCTATGCGTATCTGTTCGAGAGACAGAATCCCGATATCAAAGTNGAGGGGCTTGCATGTAATTGGTTNCGGCACGCCGACGGCGCGTTTTGGATTATAGAACGAAAGTCCGACCATCTTGTAGAGTTGCTGCTCTCAGTGCCGTGGATCCACACCGACAACGGGTTTGTCTACGACGGTAGCGANGTGTCAAAAATCTTGCTCGGAGAAACGGAACTCGTTCCCGCTCCCAAGNTGCAGCTCATTCCGCAAGAGCTTGTTCAGATGATTTTCCAAATCACAAAGCAAGCTGATGAGTCGAAGAAAGTCCTTGAAGAGATGAAATCACGCCTCCGTGAAGCTATGGAGGCTCACGGTGTCAAGTCATGGGATAGCGGAATGTTCAAAGCCACAATCGCCAATGACAGCGTAAGCGAGACATTCGACACGACACGCTTCAAGAAAGAGCGCCCCGACCTATATCAACAATACCTTAAACAGTCCACTCGCAAAGGTGGCTTCACAATCAAACTCCGAGACTAATGGCAAATAAAGATCTCACTAAAGATACGAGCAAATGCTCTATATGTGGCAAGTCATTCATACCAAGTGTATATCAAAAAGGAAAGCACAATCATTGCTCCTCATGCCATCAACTAATAGGAAGAATAAAGACGCTTTATGCTAATTTCAATTCTGATTTTCAGATAAGAAGATGCGAGAACGGCATGCCAGTCTTTTTGCCGGACATTGTCACAAAAATATCATCCAAAGAATGTACTGAGGATAACATTACGTATAATTTGGATATTTTCCCGATGAATGAAGGTGATATGATAGCAAGACTCAAAGATATGGGATATAAGATCCTGAAACCTCAGTATGTAGAAGTATGATTCGATATACTGACACATCAATATTTAATTTATGGAAATAATAGGAACAATACAAGAGGTGTTCCAACCTGTGTCGGGCACATCTCAGCGTGGTAATCCTTACACCACGCAAGTCATAGTCATCACTTACGGCGACCGATATCCTAAAAATCTCGCCCTTACGCTGATGAACAAATATGTTGAAACTTACGGAGCTTATCTTGCCCCCGGTCAAAGGCTTAAATTTTCCTTTGACGTATCTTCACGGGAATACAATGGCAGATATTACACTGAATGCTCGGTTTGGAAGATTGAATCTCTTCAGGAGCGACAGCAATCTCACCAAGCCGCCCCGATGCCGGCTCCTGCGCCTATGCCCGGGGCGGTTCCACAACAGCAATTCCCTCAATCAGCGCAACAGCAGATGCCTGATTATGCCCCACAGCAATACGGAGCATCGGCACAACGGCAATACCAACAACCGCCAAGCGGTCAAGGGCACGGACCGACTGCTGAAAATCTCCCATTCCCCCGACAGTAAGATATGGAAGTTGAACTTGTGAAAAAAGACGGTAATGTGAGCATGGAAAA
>WFMA01000010.1 GCA_009177195.1 Bacteroidales bacterium
CGTGTGCCATGATTCCAAGCCTTCGGGCGGTCAGTCGCGTCTGCGCAGCATGAAAGCGCTTCCGCTCACCTATCGTGAAGACGGCACGATTGTGACTCTCGACGGCGGCGGAAAATAATCCCGGTCTCGATATTCTGCTGAATCATAACGAATAACTTGGGGAAGAGACCCCGCAAGTGCTTCTGGATTTACGGCATAAAACAAAACCCGATAGCTTGATATACAGGGGCTACCGGGATTCAACACTGTAAAGATAGTGCTTTTTCTCTTAATAACAAAATTTTACACCGAAAAGATTGTTGATTTCAAATGAAATACGCTGACTTCGAGGAAATAATGTCCACGCAACGCATGGAGCGTTATGTGGAGGCGTGTGGAGGCGACACCCGCAAGGCAATGACGCTATATCGCTACAATCTTCAGATTTCGCAGGAAATGTTCACTATAGTCAGCTGCTTCGAGGTCGCACTGAGAAATGCTATTGACCGTAAATTATCCGAGAATTTGGGTGATGAATGGCTGCGGGACTCCATCATGCCCGATGGAGTTTTCACAGACCCGATATTGCGAAAGACGCGCGACATCATAACCTTTGCACACCGTAAGTTGCAGCAGTCACAGTCCTATTCACACCACAAGCTGTTGGCTGAAATGGAATTCGGCATCTGGAAATACATGTTCTCTCCTGTACAGTATCGTGTTACCGGACGCAACCTGCTTTCCATATTTCCAAACAAACCGCGCTCGTCGAGAGAGATGCAGTATAATCAGACGTATATCTTCAATGAACTGGACAAGGTCAATTCCCTGCGCAACCGCATAGCACATCATGAGACGATCTGTTTCGCCTCCCGTACATCCACAATCGACACATCGTATGTGATNAATATATACACAAAGATCAAAACTCTCTTTTCTTGGATGGATATCGATAGCAATTCATTACTGTATGGATTGGATCACATCAATCGTGTTTGTGCTAAAATAAATCAGTTGAAAAACGGTTTATCCTAATCATTCAACTAACGGAAGCAAAATTTTAACGTGATTACATTGAGAATCACTGCTTCATCCAAATGATATCAGTGGCTTTCATTGGTTCTGTTTCATGGCTCGCAAACTCCTTTAAAAGGGGGCTTATGACGGTCCGAAATCAAGTAATTATTAGCCTGGTGCTCAGGATATAAAATCAGCCCGACGAAAGAGCAGTGTCTATCTTCGGGCTATTTTAATAACTTGAACTTGCAATAATTTATTTAATTATAAATTTTTCGGAAATATTTNNTTGTCGTCTTATATAAATCCCGTGCGGGAGGTTCTTAAATTCCTCTTTTGAGGTATTATTTAACACCTTTAATCCTTGAATATTATAAATCTCAATAGGATATTCTTGCCCTTCCTCTGTTATCTCTGCGATTCCGGCATTGAATTCCGGCATTATATGAATTTTAATAATTTTTTCAATGGCTGTTGCTTCAAATGGGTATACGATGATTTTAAGCTCACAATCTCCAATTGATTTACCGAATAGTATGCCATTTTTATCAATGGAAGCAATATTTTCATCGGAAGATATCCATTGAATATCATTGAACACGCCATCAAGAGGCATGACTTTAATCGGCACAGAGTAAAAGGTATTTAGTGGGAGTGATATTTCGTCGGGAATGCTAAAATCGTTTATGGTGGTATTTTTTAAGGGAGAAAATAATAGTTGTGGATATGTCTGATTGTAGTCAGTGGGCTTGTCTTTNTCAAGTCTATAACAANTATTCTTTCCCNAACCATATANTTCTCNTTTTNTTGTAAGAGCCAATNTATAATCCCAATTACANNAANCCATANATNTATNATCCNTTATAANTTNTNCATTTTNAGNAAGNNTATACGGNTATGAGGTAATTGTTCCGTTGCCTATTTGACCGTGGTCATTTCTGCCCCAACCATATAATTTGTTTTCCGTTGTTATATAGAATCCCCTTTCTTTTGAGCCTTCGACGGATATAATATTTTCGCCAATCTTTTTAATTGCCAAAGTCTTGTCATCGACATACCATCCTGTATTGTCATTTTTAACAAAAGTCACAGGTTCTGAAGAAGTAATTGATGCTTGTTTGACATTATCTGCAATTTTCTTTGGTGAAGTAAGTTTTAAGTGGTCAAAAAAATCATATTCACCCCACATCCAAAGAGATCCATCATTTTTTATTACAGCGCAGTTTCTGTCACGAGACACTACGGATTTTACGCCATCCATAAGTTTAATAGGAGTATCGGCGTAATAAATAGTTACATAGGGACTAGCACTTTTCTTATTCCCCTTTCCCATAAGTTGATTAAATCTGTCGCTTCCAACACCATATAAATCCCCATTCTTCTTAACAAAAAACAATGTTGATTCGGAGGCATACGCAACATCTATTACATCGGACTCGTATACAATTGGGGTCTTTTGGTAAGGGAAGAAATAACTATCGTATCCTGCCAGCCATAATTTATTATCATTATCTATGTATGCAAATATTGATTCGCTTATACATGAACTTTTTACATTGTCGAATGAGAAAGTTTTGTAATATGACCAGCCTCCTTCTNTCNNCCATCCTCCCCNNGTATTAANTANTCTGTNTNTGNTGATGNNTGCTGAAGCGTATTCACCGGNNTATATAGNAATAGGCNANANGNAATAATNTTNATCAGAAGCNCTGACTNTCCAAGCATAANTTACACTTAATNNAGGNTNCNCATCAATATCGCTCAAAGCGTATTGTTCAATATTAATTGTACATTGATGATTTCCTCTATACTCATCTATCTTTTTAGGTATAATCTGTAGGATATTTTTTACAATAGCAGTGCTGAATTCACATTTTTTGCCATCGATAGTAAATGTTATATAAGATTTTTCTATGTGGTTAGACAACTCGTTATTAAAAGCAATATATGGTAAATGAATATCGCTANCTATGTTACCTTGGTTAGNTGNGAATATCTCCTCGATTTTTAAATCAGTTAATTCGTATTCCTGTGTTAGTATATCACTNTCAATATAATCAGGATGTATTGCTTTTNCTTTCNATATGAAATTGGTTGTCATTTTTAGCGGAGTTGTGTATAAAATGCTATTTTTAGTCGGAATTGAGCCATCCTGAGTATAATAAATAGTGGCATCAGATACGTTGCTTCTCAGTTCGAGCAATTTTCCATTTGGATAAAGTCCTCCATCTAATGAAGGACTTAGAGTTAGTTTTGGTTTATTTACAACTACATTACAAGATGCTGATAAGCCATTAGAGGTGCGAACCGTAATAGTCGTATTGCCAGGTTTTTTGGCTTGTATACAACCATTTACATTTACTGTTGCTATTTCTGAATTAGATGATGTCCAGCTAAAAGACGTTTGAGCATTGCTTGGAGTCAAAGTAGGAGTAATTGTTTTAGATTCCCCTGCCGTTAATGTTATATTATTGGGTAACGAAACAGATGTTGGATCAACCTTATTAACTGTAACGAGACAGTATGGTGAGGTGGATGATACTTTTGAATATACGTTTATGTATGCAGTACCCGGACTAACAGCATGCACTTCACCTGATCGCTCGTCAACACGAACTATCGAGGGATTAGTCGACTGAAAATATGCATTAGCAAAGGATGTATATTGATTATCAAATTGATGTCTGTAGCTGACATATTTTGTTTCACCAGGAGACATAGTCATTGATGTGGGAGAAATAGAAACTTGATTATCCTGACAAGAAATGGTTACTTGACGTTTGGTATGGGTATACGTGCTATTTCCCGTTAATTTGTAATCCCATTCGCATGTAACTGTTGCTGTTCCAGAGAAATATTTGGTTACCGTTATTGTTCGATAGAATCCAGAACCGCTAAGAGTAAGATATCCACCACTTGTAGTCCAAGACATATTGGCAGTTAGTCCTATTACGGAGGAGGTAACATCAAATGTATATGATTGACCTACCCATAACTTTTGTTGCGAAAGTAATGACAGAGATGTGAATAGCGCTAAAATGAAAGAGAGTAAGAACTTTTTAATTTTAGATTGGTCCATTTTGCTGATTTTTTTCGCAACTGACTCTATTGCGCTTTTTATATAAAGAAACGTGAGCCAACTATGCCACGTCGTAAGTGATGGTCGTAGGAAACCATTAGGACAGNTGTAACAATAGCNNNCCACGCTATNNGCGTGAGAANCACTATGCNAANCCTTGTCCTGACTGAAAATTTCCTACGTTTTCACCTACAAGATAAGCATAACGCTTCTTATTTTTCCAAAATGTCTTGGATAGACCATAGTCAATCCAACTACAAAATTAATAGTTTTTCTCAATATCTTGCCATTCGGGGCATCAAATCATCAGTAAATAAATCGAAACTGGTAGAATTAATAAAACAAAGCACTGTTGAATTATACTAAATAAGAGATGCTATATAGGGTTTATTAGCTTGATTAGTACGGTATTAAAAAGGCAAAAGGCTGTTTATTGGTATATTATTTCCTATAAGAGAAGGGATGTATATTTCAGACCCCGGAACGACGACATTGGCTGCGTCGTTCCGGGGCTTGTTATGCGTGAGTCTTTTGGGGCGTGGTTGTTTTCGCAAGATTATTTTGCGTATTCGATTTTGCCTACGATTTTGCGGCTGGGAATCACTTCGCCCGGAGCCTGCACTGAAGGCTGGTGCATGTCGGAGGGGAAGTAGAGGAAGAAGCGGTCGGGACCGGCGGGAACGTAGCTCACTTCTCCGTCAGCGCGATATTTGGTCACGTCCTTAACCGGATTATATTCTTCGGTGACAACCACTTTGTCGGTGAGTCCCATGAGCTCGTTGCCTTCGAAAGTGTACTGAAGGTCAATCATGTTCTTGTGGCTTTCCACCTTGGTGTCTTCAGCGCTCTTGGGGGTGTATTCGAGCACGTTGATCCAAAGGCGGTCGGGCACGAGCACTATCTTGCCGGCTTCAAGGGTCTTGAGGTCGGTTTCGGCAAGGAATTTGAAGAGCTTGTCCCACAATTCCTGATTTTTTTCGTATTGCGACGCGAATTCTTCGGCATTGATTGTGGCATCAGCCTCTACGTTCCATCCGTTTGCCCAGCAGCGGCTTTTCACCCACTCTTGAGCATTGTTTTGATTTGCCATCTCTTTTTTCGTTTTTAAGGTTATATTGACAAAGTTAACTATGCTGATTGATTTTTGCAAATTATATTTGCTCCTGTCACGGGCGGAGGCTGAAGAGCTGCGAGCAGTCAAACCGCGGAAGCGCTATCACCTGGATGTCGGCTTCGTTGTCCTCGGGGGTGTTTCGCCCGGCTCCCACTTTAAGCCCTATTTCTTCAAGCGCTCGCCTGGTGGCGCCGACTGCCTCCTCGGGGGTGTTGTTGTCCCGGCTTAGGTGGCATAGGAACACGTAGCGCAGTCTCGGCGAATAGATTTTCGCAAGATACTCGGCGGTCACTTTGTTGTCGAGGTGCCCGTTGACGTTGCGTATTCTTGACTTCAGATATTCGGGATAGCTGCCAAACATGAGCATGTGCAGNTCGTAGTTGCTCTCGATCATCAGGTAGTCGGCTTGGCGCATATAGTAATCGGCGCGGTCTGATATGCAGCCGAGGTCGGTGGCTATAGCAAAGCCGCGGTCGTCGTGCTGAACGAAAAAGCCGGCGTTGTCGCTGCCGTCGTGCATTACCTCAAAGGCGGTGATGGTGAAATTGCCTATCGTGAAGGGGATTTCCTTGTAGATGGGGGTGTGGTAGTCCTTGATGCGGCGTGAAACATTNTGTCGGCGCAGNATGCCGTTCATGGCGCGCGGAGTGCAGAAAATGTTGATGTGCTTGTGTTTCCTCACCAGCGTGTAGGCAAATCTCATGTGATCGCTGTGATCGTGGGTGATGCATATCCCCTTGATGTTGGAAATGGGGATATTGTTGGCGGCAAGCCCGTCGAGCACGGTTTTGGCGTCCACTCCGGCATCGATTAGGAACCCTGCCGTGGAGTCGCCGATGTAGGCGCAGTTGCCGCTGCTTCCGCTCCCGAATGACAGGAAGGTGATTTTGTTGGGCACGGGCTTGACCACAACCGGTCCGAGCGGATGAAGATTGCCCTGTTGATGCAGATGTATTCCTCCCGATATGATTTCGTTGGCTCCGTGTAGCGCTCCTGGAGCGGGCGTGCCGGAGTTTTCCCGAGGTTCGAAGATTTCGTCGTCGAACAGTCCCGGGAATCCGAAGAGGTTATCGCTGGAGTTTTTTCGTGCCATTTATTTATAGAGGAGGAATATCGTGGGGATCTTGTCGTAATTATATGACGCTTTAGCCCAATAGGAGAGCGGGCGCGTGATGATTTTTTCATTGCTCCCCGTGATGTCGGATGCCACGCAGAGCATCATCGACCCGGGCAGAGCGCGGGCGAGTTCGGCTATCAGCTTGTTGTTACGATAGGGGGTTTCGATGAAAATCTGGGTTTGCGATTCGGTTTTTATGCGGCGTTCCATTGAGCGCATTGCCGCCGAGCGCTGAGCTGCGTCGATGGGGAGATAGCCGAGGAAGGCGAAGCTCTGTCCGTTGAATCCTGAAGCCATCAGGGAGAGGATGATGCTCGACGGTCCCACGAGCGGCTTCACCGTATAGCCTTTTTTCTGGGCGATGGCAACAACGTCGGCTCCCGGATCGGCTATTGCCGGGCAGCCGGCTTCCGAAATGATTCCTATGTCGTTGCCGGCTTCGGCGGGAGCGAGCATTCCGGCGACATCCTCGGGCGAGGTGTGGCGGTTAAGCTCGTAGAATGTCAGCGAATCGATGTCGATGTTGCGGTCACACGCTTTGAGAAACCNGCGNGCGGTGCGCAGATTTTCGACTATGAAGTATTTGAGCTTTTGAGCCANGGCGATATTTTCGGCGGGAAGCACTTGCGCGGGGGCGTTGTCGCTCATTGTTGACGGTAGCAGATATATCGTGGGCATCATCTATCGGGATTTTGAGGACAGGCGGTTATTGAGGGAGTCCAGGGCGGTTTCAACCGATGAGCCTCGGTAAATCTGGTTCCCGGTCGAATCGGCAAGTATGAAATAGGGGGCTCGCGGAATATTCAGGTCATAGAGCGTGGGCGACGCTGCTCCGCCAGGAACCCATGTGTGTGCCCATTTGGTGGAGTCGCCCGCCAATGATCGTCTCCATTGCATGGAATCGGGCGCTAATGATATCTCGAGCACCCTCAGCCGTCGGCGCGTGTAGCGGTCGAATGCCGTCTGCAGGGTGCGGTTGGCAAGGTCGGACTGCGCTTTTGTTCCTGCTGAGAAGTGGAGAAGCGAATAGCTTGACCTGAGGGGGACAAAACGCTCCGATGAATCCTTTGCGTTGGTCAGCGTCATGGGGCGNACCTTCACATTGATGGCGGCGTTGTTGTTCTGCGACAAGAGAAGCCGATAACCGGCGACNAGTTTTTCAGGCAGCGCTTCGGGCGATAGCGATGCGAAGAGATTGCTTGTTTTCGACTCGTTGTCGGCTGCGTTATATAGCGTGAGCAGCATCAGCGAGGAGATGAGGTTGCTTTTGTTGGCGGTTACATATTCTTCGACAGCCTGATTGATCATTTCGGGAGTGCCGTCGGTGAGCAAGTCGTGGTTTTTCGTCAGGAATTCAGCCCATTGTTCAGCCGGTTTGCTTCCTTTAAGCTCAAGTTTGTAAGGGTCGTCTATATCGAGCTCGCATTTTATGTTCTGTCCGTTTTTCACCGGGATGCGGGAAAACACCTTGCCTTGAGGCGACAGGAGCTCCACCATGGTGTAGTCGCGTGAAGAGCCGGTGAGACTGAACTTTCCGTCGATAGCGGTGACCGTGACCGTGTGCAGAACGCCGTCGGCAGGATATGCCATGGTGACGCGTCTCGTCCCGAGCCCGTCGACGGTGCCCGAGATGCGGAATTGCGGCTCGTCGTCACATGCCGACATCATTGCGCAGAATGTGATAATCAGCACTGAAAGCCGCAGAAAATTCACTATGTTGCCAAACTTAATCATTATAATGCAAAGTTATCAAAAATCTGTGAAAATAAATGTGCGGTGTGGAATAAATGTGGGCGGTTGATGGATTTGGCGCAATAAAACGCAGGCTAAGGTTAGGATTCTTTAAGTTAACTTCCTATCTTTGCAACGATAATGTAAAGGTAGAGCGATGAGAGTATTTTCCTTCATTTTATTTGTGATGGCGCTGGTGGCGCTCCCCCCTGAGACATGCGCCCAGATTGTGTCGCAATCTAAAGAGGGTGTGGTCGATGCCGACAGCGTGCGCAGGGCGTTTGACGACAACCGTTCCTATTTCGGGTTATACAAGGATAACTATTTTATATTCGGACCTCCCATCGGGTATAAGCCGACGCGCTCCAACACCAACGCGCTGTTTCAGATATCGATCGCGCAGCGGCTCACCCGAAGCGTGTTGCCATTCCATTCCTATCTTTATTTGTTCTACACCCAACGGTGTTTTTGGAATGTGCTTGAAAAGTCATTCCCCATGACCGACCTTAATTTCAATCCGGGAGTGGGTATCACCAAGCCGCTATTTGTCAAGGACCGCTTCATCGGNAAAGTGTCGCTCATACTTGAGCATGAGAGCAACGGTAGGGACAGTCTTGCGAGCCGCTCGTGGAACCGATTGTCGGTGGCGGGGAATATATGGCTTGACCCCACGCTAATGGTCCATTGCAAAGTGTGGGCTCCGTGGGTCGACGGCGAGAATAACCGCGACCTCCTCGANTACATGGGCTTATATCAGTTCGGGCTTACTTATCTCACTCCTTCGCAACGCATGGGGGGAAGCATGAGATTCACCAAGCGCCGCGGGTGGAACCTGAATTATAACATGGTGCTGGAATTTTCCTACAAGCTCACTAACAATGACAACCAGTATCTGTTTGTGCAGTATTACAACGGTTACGGCGAGGGTATGCTCGCCTACAATAAGTATTGCTCGCAGTTGAGGGTGGGCATCTGTATAAAACCGCCCTTTTTCAGCGACTATTGATGAAGTTGCGCAGTATCCACCAGGCAACAACGATAGCGAAACATATTTTAATCACCATTCCCGAGTTTAAGGCGCGATAAAGCTTCGGGTGGCGTTGGCGTGTCGTTTCTGAAAACACAAGCAGGACCACAAATGGCAGCGAGGCGACGAGCAGCGCGTTTTTGTTCCATGCCGTTGCGACATCGCCGTGGAGCAGCGCGTGGATGGCGCGCTGGGAGCCGCAACCCGGACATTGAAAGCCGGTGAGGCTCAGAAACGGGCAGCGTGGAAAAAACGCCGAGTCGCCGGGATCGAAGTAGAAATACACACAGATCCCGGCGGCAATGGCAAGTGTCAATAAGATAATGAGATAGCGGTTCATCAGATGAACCAGTTGAAGGGCACCCCTGTGAAGATTGCGGCGGGGGCGCCGATCAATCCAAGCACGAAGGAGATGATACACCATATCTTCGCATTATTGGACGCCTTGAGAGCTCCTTCGTAGTCGCCGCGGGAATAGCGTGACTCCACCGAGGAGGAGTAGACGATAGCCACTATTCCGGCAGGAAGACAGCAGAGCAGCATCAGCACTATCGACCATGCGAAGTAGGTGTCGGGGCAAGGTGGGAGTTGAGTGAAATTGCGGAAGCCGAATTCAGCCACGCTTGCTGCCGGCACCCATTGCTGAAAGCCTTGAGTCCAAACAAGGGTATCCGGGGTGGCTCCCAGCGCGAGAATCTCAGCCGGCGACAGGGGTCCCACCTTTACGTTGTTGATTAATGCCCAATATTGCATCTTTAATCTTTTTCTTGACTTGATTAGAAGAATTTTGTTTCTTTCTCAAGGATTTCTCCGAGAAGATTATTGGCAAGACGGCTTGTGCCGATGCGGAAATACTCGTTGTTGAGCCATTCCTCGCCGAGCACTTCTTTTATCACCGTGTAATATTTCACCGCGTCGGCGGCTGTCGACACGCCTCCCGATGCCTTGAAGCCAACCTTATTGCCGGTCTTTTCGTAATATTCCTTGATGCATTGAGCCATCACGTAGGCGGCTTCAAGAGTGGCGCCGTCATATACTTTTCCGGTCGAGGTCTTGATGAAGTCGGCGCCTGAGTACATTGACAGAATCGCTGCGTTGCGAATGTTTTCAGCGGTTTTCAGCGCCCCCGTTTCAAGAATCACTTTCAGGCGGGCGTGGCGGCAAGAGTGTTTCTGCTCGGCGATTTCGTCGGCAACCTCCTCCCAGTCGCCGCCAAAGTAGTTGCCGCAATTGAACACGATGTCAATTTCATCGGCGCCGTCGGCGACAGCGAGCGCGGTTTCCGTGATTTTCACTTCGGGGAACGACTGCGCGGTGGGAAACGCTCCTGACACACAGGCTATTTTAACTGAAGAAACATCGAGCACCGTTCTTACCACCTGGGCGAAATTGGGATATACGCATATTGCTGCTACATTGGGGAGGTCGGGATATTCTTCGTCAAATGCGTTGACCTTCTCGACGAATTCAGCTACCGATGAGGGAGAATCGGTGGTCGACAGGGTGGTGAGGTCCATGCAATTGAAGATGGTTTTATACACGTCGGCATTCATGTTCTCCATGAGATGCTTTGAGAGAATCTCCTCAACAGCCGCCTTGATTGCGTTGTCGTCGGTTATCACCTGCGATGAGGCTACGGTGTCGTGATATTTGTCTGACATAGTTTTATGGAGTTTAGTTATTGATTGTCTTTTAGTTTCGGGTTGTTGAGATGTCGCGTGGCATCCCTTGAAGTTTTCTTGGCTACGTTTTTATGGAATGCGTCGGTGAGGTTGACTCCCGTCTGGTTGGCTATTGCCAGGAGCACCCACATCACGTCGGCAAGTTCGTCGGCGAGCTCCTCTTTTTCGCCCGGCTTGAATGACTGGTCGCCATATTTTCGAGCCATGATGCGAGCCACTTCGCCTACCTCTTCAGTGAGGATCGCCATGTTGGTCAACGGAGAGAAGTATCTCACCCCCGTGGTGGTTATCCATCGGTCGACTGCTTCTTGAGCTTGCTCCAATGTTATGTCGGAGGGTTGTGTCATTCTTTCAGTTTTGAATCGATTATTATTGTTACGGGACCGTCGTTGACGAGCGCCACCTGCATGTTGGCTCCAAACACGCCTGTAGCCGTTTTCTTTCCGAGCTTTTCCGACATGAGGTCGCAGAATAGCTCGTAGAGAGGCACTGCCGTTTCGTGTCCGGCGGCGCGTATGTAGCTCGGTCGGTTGCCTTTGCGGGTGGAGGCAGTCAAGGTGAACTGGCTCACGGCAAGCGCCTCGCCGCCGACATCGACCACCGAGCGGTTCATCACTCCGTTTTCATCGTCGAATATGCGCAGCGCGGCTGCCTTCGATGCGAGCCAAGCGACGTCATCGGGGGTGTCGCCGCTTTCCACGCCCACAAGTATCATGAGCCCTTTTCCGATGGCGGAATGTCGTGCCCCGTCGATGCTTACGGATGCCTTGGTTACGCGTTGTATTACGAGCCTCATAAATCTTTAAAAACAGTTTGACTATAATAACGCAAAAATAGGCATTTTTTCTTTAATCAGGCAAGAAATTGCATGATTAAGCCGCTTTCGACATTATTTGAGATAGTCTTTAAGAGGGCAGTCGGAGGCTTGCAGCCCCTCGGCGATGCTCTCGGCGTTGAGACGCGCGCCTTTTAGCGATGAATGGGTATGGTCCTTTTTGAAATATTCCGCCACCTTGCCGAGACCATCGTTCCATGCGATTTTTTCGAGCTTGTCGCCCGTGATTTTGTTGAGGTCGATGTAGTAGGCTCCCGATTGCGCTGCGGCTTGTTTCGACCAGGCTCCGAAAGAGTCGGTGTTTCGGGATATCTTGCCGTTGTCAAACATGTTTCTCGGTGTGTGGCTCAGGACAATCGCAGTGGCTCCTTTTTCATGCGCGTCCATCACGAATTTCCTTATATACCAGCCAAATGGATATATTACCTGATACTGCCCGGTAGGCTCCATTTTGTAGACCTTGCTGTCGTTTCCGGCGCCGGGAAGCTCCGCGCGGGCTTTGCCGGTATTGATGGCGCCGGCATCGTTGTGTCCGAATTGCATGATTACAAAATCGCCCGGTTGGAGGGCGTTGTAGATTTTGTCCCATCTGCCTTCATCGAGGAAAGTGCGCGCGCTGCGTCCCGCCATTGCGTGGTTTTCGACGGTGATTCGTGCCGGGTCAAACATTTCGCCGATCACGCTACCCCAGCCCCACATGCTATCCTCGCCGTCATCCTCGTTTTTGACGGTGCTGTCGCCGATGGTGAACACCACGGGACACCCGGGACGGCGCGACGAACCGGTGACGGTGTCGGCGACGACGGGTTTAAGGTAAGCCGCAAGCTTAAGCCCTTTGCAGTCGCGTATGCCTTCGACTGCCGATTCTGCGTTCACCCTTGCGCCGAATGCGGAGTTGTGGATATTGTCGAGATAGAACATGTATTTCACTTTCTCTTTGCCAAAAGTCTCGAATTTTCTTGCCGAGATTTCGTTCAGGTCTATGAACGGCACTTTCTCCTTCTTGGCGACTTGCTTTGCCCATAATCCGAATGTCTCATTCACGCGGGTCACTTTTGTGCTGTCGGGGTCGTCCCACGCTTTTCTCGGCGTGAGCGACATCAGGATGGGGTGGGCGCCGCGCTTCTTGACATCGTTTATGAAGCGGCGCATGTATTCTCCGTAGGTGTAGACGGTCTCTTTTTCTCCGGTCTCTTGGATGGTCACGTTGAGCGAGTCTTTCCCTATGCCGGGAATCGACGCGCGCGCCCTCCCGCTGTCGTATGGACCGTTGTCGTTGTGACCGAGTTCGATAATTACCCAGTCACCTTTCCGTATGCCTTTAAACACGTCAGCCCACAGGCGGTTATAGAAAGTGCGGCTGCTCATTCCTCCTAAAGCGTGGTTTTCAACGGTTATGCGGCTTTCGTCGAAATATTCCGGTGCGAAGTATCCCCAGCCCCATTGTCCGTTTTTGCCGTTGCCGAGGGTCCCCGTGCGCATCGTTGAGTTGCCGACAAGAAACAGCACGGGGTTGTCGCCGCGTCGTGTCGAGCCGGCTACCGGACGTGCCGTGCGTGCTATGTTGAGGCTGTCGTAGGTGTTGTCGATGACGTTGTTCACATCCTTCATCGGCGACGCCACCTTGTTTTGCCCGAGAGCGGGAATGGCAGTTGAGATGGCGATGAGCGCCGTGAGAAAAAATGTCTTCATAAAGATGTTCTTAGAGGGTTATTGGCACTGTTGTTTGATCCACTCGGTCGCCTCTTCGTTTGTTTCGGGAAAACGCCAGTGTCCGCTCGTGGGGGTGACCCGTAGTGTCTTGTCGGAGGTGATGGCGTTGTAGGCTGAATAGGTCGACGTGGGGGAGCAGGTCTCGTCGTTGTAGCCGAATGAATAGAACACGGGGCATTTCAGGATGCGCGCAAAGTTGACTACGTCGTAGTAGGGTAGCGTCTTTTCAGCTCCGTCGGCTTCCTCGGTGTTTCGAAAATATTTAGGCCAGCCGCCGGCACGGTCATGTTTGAACCCGAGTACGTCGCACAGGGCGGGATAGAACGGAGCGCAGAACTTGACTTTGGGGTTGAGCGCCGCGGTCACGATTGAAAGAGCCCCTCCCTGGCTTCCGCCGGTCACGCCTGCGTTTTTGCCGTCCCATTCAGGCAGCGAGCAAAGGAAGTCGACGCAGCGTGAACATCCCGCATATACATCGCGGTAATAGAACGAGTCTCGGTCGCCGATGCCCGTCCTGTTATACTCCTCGACGAGTTTTTGAGCCTTGGCATATTCCTCTTCGGGCAATTCAGGATTGCATCCCGAGTGGATGTTGATGTTCAGGTAGATGAAACCTTCCTTGGCATAGGTGGTGGAGGGGGAGATGCGTTTCGCTCCGGCTCCAGGGGGCGAGAAGAGAACAGGATGTTTTTTGTTGTCGCGCGGCTTTGAGAGGTAGCCATACATGTGTCGCCCGTCGGCGCCGACGGTGAGTTTTACCAGGCTCACTTCGATTGAGTCATTGGAATAGCGGGGGAGAGGCGTTATTTCGGGATTCAAGGGAATTTTTTCGGCGGCTTTCAGCTGGCTGTCCCAGAATTTCTTGAAGTCGGCAGGCATCGGGGTGCAGCTCTCGATTTTTTCAGGACTGAATGCGGTTTTCACCAGGTCTTTGTAGGTCTTGCCGTAGACCGAGAAGTTCCACTCGCAGGAGCGGAAGCCGGGGGTGTGGCGCGTTCCGGCAGGAATTGTAGCCACGCCGTTGACAAACTTTACCGAGTCGGGGGTCATTTGCATCATTTCATCGCCGGTTTTATATTTGACAGTCACGCCGTCGAGAGGGTTGCCCCCTTTGTATGCCTCGATGCGTATGACCGGTGTTTCGCCTGGTGCATACGTGCGGTCGGGGTGGTCGGTGGTCATGAGATACTCCACATATTCACGGCGCGGAGGTGTGATTTGAGCCGGCGCGGGTAGAAGGGTCGCGATGGCGCAGGCGGCGATGAAAAGTCTTGGTTTCAACATGATGCTGAGGTGCTATTGGTTGGTGTTGAGTTGGAGGGTGACAGGTCGATAAGCGGGCGACGATATGCGCAGGGTCACTGCCCCGGGATTGGTTCCCGAGCGGAGAATGACCATGTTGCTGCCATTGAATAGCCGGCGGTGATTCCGGACGTTCAGCTCCTCGGAAGTCATGTCGCCGTTGGTGACGGCGGCGATCACGGCATCGCCTTCAATCTCGAATGTGACATTGTCCTGAGCAAGAGGAACGCGGCGCCCTTTGCTGTCGACGGCGTGTACTCTGACGTGCTGAAGGTCGATGCCGTCGGCTTTCCAAGAAGGGTTGTCGGGGGTGGCTACGAGCCTCACCGGCTTGCCGGCGGTTTCAAGCTGATGGCGGGCTGCGATTTTGCCGTCTTTGTAGGCTATCGCCTCGACTTTGCCGGGAGCGTAGGGAATGCTGTCCCAAACGATGCGGTTACGCAGTTTCGGGTCGCTTGAATTGTTTTTGCGTCCTATTTTCTTGCCGTTGACGCGGAGTTCGACTTCATCGGCATTGGTGTAGGTATATAGCTTAACGGTGTCGCCGCGTTGCAGATTCCAGTTGTCGCTCACCGTCTCTTCTCCCATCCTTACTCCGTTCCAGTCCACTATCTGGGCGTTGGGGCTCACGACTCCCACATGAACCATCGGTTCGTCGGTGAACATGCTTTTGATGAAATAGGCGTCGGATTTCGGTTCAAGCGAAATGTCAAACACTCCGTTGGTCCATCCTTTTGCAGGCCAGCCGAGCGACTCGCCGAGGTAGTCGATCATGCCCCAATAGGCGAGTCCGAGCACCTTGTCGTTGTCGGGCTCGAAGAAATTCGGACCCATGTTTGAGAGATTGGCTTCGNTCTGGTNAAAANTCAGGNNGGGATAGCGCTTGTGGTCGNCGNGNAAANACATGTAGCGGTAATTGTAGGAGGCGATATCGGTTTCCAAAACCAGCGGAGCCGGGATGGAATCGGTCTCGATCGAGCGGTAGCGCGGGTGCATCGCCACGGTNACCGGNCGGNTGGTGTCATACTTGTTGAGCAGCGTTTTTTGCAGCTTGTAGGCAGTNACNCCCCAGTCGTTGAANGGCAGNTTNCTGTANCCTTGCAGCTCGTTTCCGAGACTCCACACCACAACGCTCGGGTGGTTGCGGTCGCGTTTTATGAATTCAGGCACATCTTCCTGCCACAGCGCGGTCCACTCTTTTCTACCGCCGGCAAATTGAGTGAGCCACTTGTCATAGAGCTCGTCGACAACGAGGATTCCGTTGCGGTCACACAGGTCGAGGAACTCCTCGCTGTAGGGGTTATGGGATGAACGGATGTGGTTGAATCCGAACTCCTTGAGCAGTTGAATGCGTTTCTCGATCGCGCGGGGGTAGGCGGCGGCTCCAAGAGCTCCGAGGGTGTGGTGGTTGGCGATGCCTTTGAGCAGCACTTTCTTGCCGTTGAGCTTCATCCCGAAATCGGGCGAAAACTCGATTTTCCTTATGCCGAAAGGCTGTTCCACAACATCGGCGATGCTACCGTCGGGGCGGACGAGTGAAATCTTTGCCGTATACATATTGGGCGTGTCGCAGTCCCATAGTCTTGGACTGTTGACCGTGATAGAGTCCAGTTCATATTCCCTGCCGCGCCACTTTGAATTGACAGTTATTTTTTCATCTCGCGCCGTTGCGACATTTCCGTCGGGATCTACTATCTCGGTCCTGATGGTGAACTCTTTCAGCGGCTTCTTTGATGTGAGATCGGCGTTGATTTTTATCGTGGCGCTTTCAGCCGACACAGTCGGAGTGGTCACATAGATGCCGTGGCGGTTCACGTACAGGTCGGGGTCGGTCACGATCATTTTCACATTGCGGTAAAGCCCTCCGCCTGTGTACCATCGCGAGTTGAGCGGCTCGCCGGTGTCAGCGATGACAACGAGTTCGTTAGGCTCGCCATATTTCAGCAGTTTGGTGACGTCAATTTCGAATCCGAGATAGCCGTAATCGGTGCCTCCTATGCGTTTCCCGTTGAGATACACGTCGCCCACGAGCATAATGCCGCCGAAGTCGAGCAGCACCCGTTTGCCTTTGAGCGCCGAATCGGGGGTGAGGATTTTGCGATAGGTTCCTTTTCCCATCTCCTTGAAGCCGCGGGGGCTCAATCGGCTTTTCACATTGCTCGCCGCGTCGGAGTTGTCGGCTTTTTCGCTTGCTTCGGGAGCCACCCAGGGCTGTTCTATCTGGAAATCATGGGGGAGGTTTACCGCTCTCCAACCGCCGTCGCCGGAATTGAAAAGCCACTCCTGATTGAGGTTTATTACTTCACGGGCATGGGTGGCGGCTGGGGAGAAACTGATGATTGCCGACAGCATGATGGGAAGAAAAAATTTCATGGTCAAATGGCGTTGATTGATTTGCTGGAATAATTGGCAAAAGTACGGAATTATCACTAATTTAAAGGTGGATTAACCTACGTTAACAAATATTTGCCGAAACGGGGATTATAATTATTTTATCCATGTAAATAATACTTTTGTACATTGCTTAAATAGCGAGGTTATCTTAATTTTGCCAAACGAATACCCTAAATAGAATATAGTAACATTAACCCGACTGTTTTGCNCATGAAAATTGCCGCNNAACGGTTATAATAAATAACCCCATGAAACAATTCAACGACGAAAACTTCCTTCTGCAAACTCCCACCGCAGAGCGTCTTTATCACGAGTATGCTGAAAAGATGCCGATTATCGACTATCACTGTCACTTGATTCCCGAATATGTGGCTTCCAACCACCGTTTCGAGAACCTTTCAAAAATATGGCTTGAGGGTGACCACTACAAGTGGCGCGCGATGCGCACCAACGGTGTCGACGAGCGTTTCTGCACAGGAAAAGACACTACCGACTGGGAAAAATTTGAAAAATGGGCTGAGACAGTGCCTTACACCATGCGCAACCCGCTTTATCACTGGACTCATCTCGAATTGAAGACAGCTTTCGGCGTTGACAAACTGTTGAATCCTTCTACTGCTAAAGAGATTTACGACCAGTGTACCGAAATGCTTCAGAAGCCCGAGTATTTCGCTCGCGGACTCATGCAGCACTACAATGTCGAGGTCGTTTGCACAACCGATGACCCCGTTGATTCTCTCGAACACCACATCAAGGTGAAGAACGACGGTTTCGCAGTGAAGATGCTTCCCACCTGGCGTCCCGACAAAGCGATGGCTGTTGAAAACCCCGCTGAATTCCGCGCTTACATGGATAAGCTCGCTGAGGTGTCGGGCGTTGAAATCAAGCACTTCGCCGATGTAATCGCAGCGTTGAAGAAACGCCACGACTTCTTTGAGGAAGTTGGATGCCGCCTTTCCGACCACGGTATCGAAGAGTTCTATGCTGAAGACTACACTCCTGCTGAAATCGACGCCATCTTTGACAAGGTCTATAGCGGCAAGGAACTGACTGCCGAGGAGATTGCCAAATTCAAGACTGCGATGATGGTGGAATTTGCAATCATGGACCATGATTCAGGCTGGACTCAGCAGTTCCACTACGGGGCTATTCGCAACAACAACTCGCGCATGATGAAGCAGCTCGGTCCCGACACCGGCTTTGACTCTATCGGCGACTTCACCGTGGCTAAGAAGATGTCAAAATTCTTCGACATGCTTGCTTCTAAGGATAAACTTGGAAAGACTATCATCTACAACTTGAACCCCCGCGACAACGAGCTCGTCGCAACTATGCTTGGAAACTTCCAGGACGGACGTTACGGACCCGGCAAGATCCAGTTCGGTTCAGGATGGTGGTTCCTCGNNCAGAAGGANGGTATGNAAAAGCAGATGAACNCGCTGTCATGCCTCGGTCTTTTGAGTCGTTTCGTTNNTATNCTCACCGACTCCCGTTCATTCCTTTCTTNTCCGCGTCATGANTATTTCCGCCGCACATTGTGTAACCTCATCGGTAACGATGTGGAAAACGGCTTGCTGCCCGCTTCCGAGCTTGACTTCATCGGCAAGGAGATCGTGAGCAAGGTATGCTACGGCAACGCAAAAGAATATTTCAAGTTTTAATACATAACCAATCTTATTTTCAACTTCAATGGTAAAAACCTTTAATGATGAAAAGCCGACGCTCGGAATGACCAACTTCCGTTGGACTATCTGCGCCCTGCTTTTCCTCGCTACTACCGTCAATTACATGGACCGCCAGGTGCTGTCGCTCACCTGGAAGGAGTTCATCTCTCCTGAATTCCACTGGACCGATTCAAACTATGGTCTTATTACGGCTGTATTCTCAATTGTCTATGCTGTCGCCAATCTTGTTGCCGGTCGATTCATCGACTGGATGGGCACAAAGAAAGGTTATCTTTGGGCGATCGGCGTGTGGTCGGCTGGCGCCTGCCTTCACGCCGCTTGCGGATGGGCAACCGAGCTTACCCTGGGACTTAAGGATGCCGCCGGTCTTGTAAGAGCTACCGGCGACATGGCGATGACCATCGCAACCGTGTCGGTTTATTTCTTCCTTGCCGCCCGTACTATCCTGGCTCTTGGTGAAGCNGGTAACTTCCCGGCTGCAATCAAGGTGACTGCCGAGTACTTCCCGAAGCGTGACCGCGCTTATGCTACTTCAATCTTCAACGCCGGTTCAGCAGTGGGCGCTCTCGTGGCTCCCTTCACCATCGGACCGCTCGCCAAGTTCTTCCAGAGCATCGGTTGGGGTAACGGTTGGGAAATGGCATTCATCGTGATCGGCGCCCTTGGCTTTATCTGGATGGGTTTCTGGGTTGTGCTTTATAAAGCTCCCGCGCAGAACCCACGCGTCAACGCCGCCGAGCTCGCTTATATCGAGCAGGACAATAACACTCCCGGCGAGACTGCTAAGGAAAAGGCAGAGGAAGAGGACAAAGACACTGCGACCATTCCATTCCTGAAGGTGTTCAAATACCCGCAGACTTGGGCTGTGTTCTTCGGTAAATTCCTTACCGACGGTGTGTGGTGGTTCTTCCTGTTCTGGACTCCGGCTTATATCACCGACGTGTTCAAGCTTTCCACTTCATCGGGCGAGGGTATGCTCATGATTTTCGTACTCTATCTTATCACTATGCTTTCAGTGATAGGTGGTAAGCTGCCTACTATTTTCATGGACCGGGCTGCGCGNCNCGGAAAGGANATCAACCCTTANGCAGCACGTATGCGCGCCATGCTCATCTTCGCTGTGTTCCCGCTTCTCGCTCTTCTCGCTCAGCCCCTCAGCTCTTATTCTCCCTGGCTTCCTATTATTATTATAGGTATAGCGGGAGCCGCTCACCAGTCATGGAGCGCCAACATCTATTCGGTTGCCGGCGACATGTTCCCCAAGAGCACTATCGCTACCATCATCGGTATCGGNGGTATGGCTGGCGGTATCGGGTCGTTCCTCATCAACCTTTGCTCAGGTGTGCTCTTCGACTATGCGGCTCAGACCAACATGTCGTTCATGAGCTATGAAGGCAAGCCCGCAGGTTACTTCATCGTGTTCTGTATCTGCGGTGTCGCTTATCTCGTAGGCTGGCTCATCATGAAGATTCTTGTTCCACGCTACAAGGTGATCGAAGTGAAAAACTAAATCTAAGGATAACTAACCATAAAAACTGAAATAAAATGATTAAACCATTAAACAGCACAACTGTAGATGTAGTAAAGCATCCTGTCAAGGTGCTTCAGTTCGGTGAAGGAAACTTCCTTCGCGCGTTTGTAGACTGGCAGCTCGATATCGCTAATGAAAAGGGTGTTATTGACGCCGGTGTGGCTGTTATCGAACCCCGTTTCGCTGATAGCTTCGTAATCGACACATTGAACAAGCAAGATAATCTCTATCACGTTTACCTCGAAGGCATCGAGGACGGCAAGCCCAAAAAGGAAACCCGTCTTGTTAAGGTGATTCAGGAGTCATTCTCTCCCGGCAAGGATCCCAAGCACTACGAGGAAGTGATTCTGTCGCCCGAGCTTGAGTTCATCATCTCAAACACTACCGAGGCAGGTATCCGCATGGAAGAGGACGACGTTCTCAGCGANGCTCCCAAGACTTATCCCGGCAAGATGACCAACCTNCTTTACCGTCGATTCAAACACTTNAACGGCGACAAGGACAAAGGTTTNAACATCATTTGCTGCGAGCTTATCGAAGACAACGCCACCACTCTTCACAAATACGTGCTTGAGCATGCTGAAAAGGCTAACCTCGGCAAGGATTTCATCGACTGGGTTGAAGAGGCTTGTACTTTCAGCGATTCATTGGTTGACCGCATCGTTCCGGGATTCCCCCGCGACACCATCAATGAAATCAAGGAAGAGCTTGGCTATGACGACAACCTCGTTGTGAAGGGCGAACTTTATCACCTTTGGGCAATCGGTGGCAAGGGTTATGAGAAAGTGCGCAAGCTGTTGCCGCTCGACAAGGCTGGTCTCCACGTGCTTTTCATGCCGTCGATCAAGTCGTTCCGCGACAAGAAGGTGCGCATCCTCAACGGTTCACACACCGGTATGGTGCCCGTGGCTCTGCAGATGGGCTGCGAAACCGTTATGGACGCTTTCAATAACCCCGACATCAACAAGTTCATCAACGACATGGTGGCTAAAGAGGTGCTCCCCATGATTCCCGAAGACCAGAAGGAACTTGAGGCATTTGCCGCCGGCATCCTTGAACGCTTCTACAATCCCTATATCAAGCACATGTTGAAGTCAATTTCGCTTAACTCACTTTCTAAGTGGGAGGCTCGTAACTTCGACACTGTTAAGGATAACTGGGAGAAGGCTGGCAAAATCGCCGACTATGAGTGCTTCACTTTCGCAGCTCTCCTTTCGCTTTACGGACCCAAGTCAGGCTTCGAGCCCGATGACAACCAGGAGCACATCGCTTACATCCGCAACAACTGGGATGAGAACGATGTAGAAGGCATGGTAAAGAAGATCGTGAGCNAAAGCGGAATCTTCGTGCGCGACTTCGCCGCTATCGTTCCCGGNTTTGTTCCCAAGGTGGCTGAATACCTCAAGGAAATCAACACCGANGGCATGGAAAAAGCNCTTAANAACTTNTTAAGCAAGCATTAATGAAGCGAATCCTCAAAATAAACAAAGCCGACAACGTGGCAGTGACACTTGTCGACGGAGTGAAAGCGGGCGAGGTGTGGTCGGAAGGTGACGATACCGTCACTCTNAAGGAAGACATCGTGCGCGGACACAAATTCGCTTTGCGTGATATAGCCGAAGGGGAAGCCGTAATAAAATACGGCTACCCCATCGGTGTTGCCACCCGCAATATTGCTGCCGGTGAATGGATTCATTCCCACAATCTGAAGACCGGACTCAGCGACGATCTTGAATACACCTACACTCCCACTGAACCCAACACTGCCAAGAGCGACGAGCAGGTGACTGTCAACGGCTACCTCCGTCCCGACGGAAAGATGGGTATCCGCAATGAATTGTGGATCGTTCCCTCGGTGGGATGTGTCAACGGACAGGCTAACGCTATCATCGACCGCTTGAAGAAAGAGTGTGACCTGTCGCATGTCGACGACGTGCGCGCGTTCACTCACAACTATGGCTGTTCTCAGCTCGGACAGGATCATGCCAATACCCGCGCCGCTCTCGCAGCGCTGGTGAAGCATCCCAATGCCGGCGGCGTGCTCGTCCTCGGGCTCGGTTGCGAGAATAACCAGGTGTCGGCTCTGAAAGAGCAGATCGGCGAGTGGAACGATGACCGTGTGAAATTCCTCATCGCCCAGGAGGTGGAGGATGAAGTTGAAGCCGGCGTAGAAATCTGCAAGGAGCTTATCGAAAAGATGAAGGGCGACAAGCGTCAGCCGCTGCCCGTTTCGATGCTTCGCGTAGGGTTGAAGTGCGGCGGTTCCGACGGTCTTTCGGGAATTACCGCCAATCCGTTGGTGGGATTGTTCTCCGACTGGCTGATTGCCCACGGTGGAACAACCATCTTGACCGAGGTGCCTGAAATGTTTGGTGCGGAAACCATCTTGATGAATCGCGCTAAGGATGAAAAGGTGTTTGACGAGACGGTTCATCTCATCAATGACTTCAAGGGATATTTCCGCTCCTACGGACAGCCCATCTACGAGAACCCCTCGCCCGGCAACAAGAAGGGCGGTATCACCACTCTTGAAGAGAAATCGCTCGGATGCGTTCAGAAGGGCGGCTCGATGCCGGTAGTGGACGTGCTCAGCTACGCTCAGCCGCTGAAGCTCAACGGACTCAATCTGCTCACTGCTCCCGGCAACGACCTTGTCGCTTCTACGTCACTGGCTCTTTCAGGCTGTCAGATGGTGTTGTTCACCACAGGNCGCGGNACTCCGTTCGGCACTTTTGTACCGACAATGAAGATTTCCACCAACAGCCAGCTTGCAGCNTTGAAGCANACTTGGATCGACTTCAACGCAGGAACTCTTGTGGAAGACGAGACGGCGGCTTCGGCTCTTGCCCGCCTTGTCGACAAGGTGCTCGCTACTGCCAACGGGGAACATCTCCATCATGAGAAGATCGGAGCTAAAGAGATCGCTATATTTAAAACCGGCGTAACCCTTTAACAAATATTTATCAGTTCGATCAGCCGTGAATGAGACGGCTGGTCGGGCTGATAATTAAAAATATGGTAAGGCAAATTCTATTAATTCTTATATCGCTTCTGCCGTTATTCGCGGCAGCTGAAACCTTTGATTTTACATCGGCGAAAAATCCGCTGCCGATGTATAATGATTCAATCGGTTACGGCTATGAGTCGCTGCCGGTTGTCAAGAAAGGAATTTCGACCCCTTTCTTCTTTTCGGTGAAAGTGCCCGATGGAAACTACAAGGTGACTCTCGACCTTGGGGCGGAAAAGAGTGCCGCAAGCACAACCGTGAGAGCGGAAAACCGCCGTTTGATGGCGGAAAAAATCGATACCCGCAAGGGTGAGACGAAGACGGTGTCGTTCATCGTCAACAAGCGCAATCCGCGCATAGATGATAAAAACTCGGTGTCGTTGAAGCCGAGAGAGAAAAGCTATCTTAACTGGGACAATAAATTGACTGTAGAAATTACCGGCGAGGCTCCTGCCGTGAGACGCATGACCATCGAGCCTGCCGACACCTCAGTCACCACCATATATCTTTGTGGAAACTCTACCGTTGTGGACCATGACAAGGAACCCTGGGCAAGCTGGGGGCAGATGATTCCGCGATGGTTTGACGACAGTGTGTCGATATCGAATCATGCCGAGAGCGGCTTGTCGACATCGACATTTTTAGCCCACAAGCGTCTTGACAAAATCATGACCACGCTTCGTCCCGGCGACTGGGTGCTGGTGGAATTTGGGCATAATGACGAGAAGGAGAAGCGTCCCGGTTCGGGCGCCTGGTATAATTTCGCCCACAATTTGAAAATATTCGTCGACCGTGTGCGCAAAGCCGGCGGCAACATCGTGTTCGTGACCCCGACNCAGCGNCGCAACTTCATGGACGACAGCGTGACNATCCGTGACACTCACGGCGANTTNCCGGCGGCGNTGAAAGCCACTGCCGAGCGCGAAGGGGTGCCGGTGATCGACCTGAATCAAATGACCCGCGAGTTTTTCGAGACCTTGGGCTATGAAAACAGCAAGCGTTCTCTGGTCCATTATCCCGCCAAAACTTTCCCGGGACAGACTGAGCCGCTTGAAGATAACACCCATTTCAATCCTTACGGAGCCTACGAAATCGCCAAGATGGTAGTGGCGGCGATGCAGCAGCTGGAACTTGAGCCGGCGCGCCATGTGAAAGCTGATTTCACCGGCTATGATCCCCGCTTCCCCGATTCGTGGGAGGAATTCATCTGGATTCCCTCGGCGGGTTCCGATATCGTGAAACCCGACGGCAATTAAAGAATTAAATCANNTNTATATAAACCAAGACATATCAATGAGAAAAATAGCATTAATGGCAATGGCGGCAATCGGCATGATGTGCAGCGCCGCAACGATAAAGGTTGAAAATACGCTTGACTTCGAGCGTGCCGGCGAACTTGCCGAAGTGCCTTTGAAAAATGTGAAATCGCAGGTAAAGGGCGACTACTTTGTCATTCTCGACAGCGACAACAAGGAGGTGCCCTATCAAATCACCTACGACGGTCTCGTCGTGTTTCCCGTGACCGTTGGAGCGAAATCGTCGGTGACCTATACATTGAAGCCCGGTAAGCCCGCTCCGGTGAAACCGGTTGTTCACGGCAGGCTCTTTCCCGAGCACAAGGATAACTTCAGCTGGGAGAATAACCGCGCTTGTTTCACCGCCTACGGTCCCGCTCTTCAGGATAGCGGCGAAAGAGGGTTCGGATATGACATGTGGACAAAGAGCGTGACCGACTCGCTGGTGCTTGAACTGCGCTACAAGGCGAGCATCGACCCTGACAAGAAGAAACGCCAGTCGCTTCATAAAGACTATGGCAATGGCGGCGATCCCTATATCGTGGCAAACACCCTCGGCGGCGGAACAGCGGCTCTACTCGACTCTAATGGCGACATCATTTTCCCCTGGTGCTGGAAAGAGCAGGAAGTGCTTCAGGANGGTCCGCTGCGNTTCACCGTGCGACTCACTTACCGCCCCGTGACTATCGAGGGGGAAGAGGGNGTGGTTGAAAGCCGNCTNATAACTTGCGANGCCAATTCNTGCCTTAACCGCACGGAAATAAGCTATAAGGGACTTAAAAAACCGCNCNGTGTGGCTAACGGAATNGTNGTGCATCAGCAGAACCCCTACGCTTANTCTTTTGACACGGCNAAGCAATATATCGCCTACACCGANTCTACCGACAATACNAAGAACGGCAACGGNGTGATCTATATCGGCGCCGTGGTTCCCGAACCGGTCGAGACCATCTGCTATAAACCGGTGGCTGAGCCGGCGCGCGANGCTCTGGGACATATCCTGACCGTCAGCGAATACATTCCAGGCAAGGACTACGTGTATTACTGGGGCTCGGTGTGGGAGAAGAATCCCTATGCCCCCGCCAATCCTTCGGAATGGAACCTCTACCTGTCACGTTATTCCGATTGTCTGAAAAATCCATTGAAAGTAACCGTAAAAAAATAGATTCATAAATAATTTTAATATCATGAAACGCGAAGCATTTAAAATGATACTGAAGCCCGGATGCGAGGAGGAGTATGCCCGTCGTCATGCCGAGTTGTGGCCTGAAATGGAACAGCTGTTGCGCGACAGCGGCGTCTTTGACTACTCTATTTATTGGGACAAGGACACCAACATCCTTTTCGCCTTTCAGAAAACTAATGGCGAGGAGAACTCTCAGGATCTCGGCGACAACCCGATAGTGAAGAAATGGTGGGACTATAACGCTGACATAATGGAAGTGAATCCCGACAACTCTCCCGTGTCGATACCGCTGAAGGAGATGTTTCACATGGATTGAAATAATTGAAAATCAAAAACCTGATAAACATAATGGAAAAGAAACAATACATTGCCATAGACCTTGGGGCGACAAGCGGCCGCACCATTCTTGGCACAATCGATGCCGACGGCAAGTTTTCAGCCGAGGAGCTTAACCGTTTCCCCAACGGTATGATCGAAGTGAACGGTCATCTCCATTGGGACATATTCTCTCTTTACAGCCACATCCTTGAGGGGCTTACCGAAGCAGGAAAGCGCGGTGTGAANCCCGAATCTATCGGCATTGACACCNGGGGCGTGGACTTCNGCNGCATNGACCCCGACNGAAACATCATGGGCATNCCCTACNCTTACCGCGACATCTCGACAATCGGCGCCGCCGAGCGCTACTTCAACAGCGTCATGCCTGCGCGCGAGCTTTACGCCCACACCGGAATCCAGCACATCGATTTCAACACCATCTTCCAGTTCAACGAGCAGCGTCATCTGTTCCCCATGCAGCATGCGGTGAAGATCGCCTTTATCCCCGACCTTCTCAACTATCTGCTCACAGGAAAGATTGTGACNGAATACACCATAGCGTCGACCGGAGCCATCCTCAATCCCGCCACCCGCCAGTTTGACAATACTGTTCTTGAGTCGGTGGGTCTCACTCCCGACAAGTTCGGTCCCATCGTTGAGCCGGGCACCGTCATCGGAAACCTCAAGAGCGACATCGCCGCNAAAGTGGGCTTGCCCGAAGTNCCNGTGGTGGCNGTNGGCGAGCATGACACGGCNTCGGCNGTGGCTGCCGTTCCGGCAACCGACGAGTGCTTCGCTTACCTCAGCTCAGGCACATGGTCGCTGATGGGTCTTGAGTCGCCGTCGCCCGTTGTCAACGAGCAGACTCAGAACTACAACATCACCAACGAGGGCGGTATAGAGGGAACTATCCGCGTTCTCAAGAACATCACCGGAATGTGGGTGGTTGAGCAGTGTCTCAAGTCATGGAAGAAAGCGGGAACCTCCTATTCTTATCCTGAGATGGTGGCTCTTGCCGAAGCGGCTCCCGAGTTTGTGGCTTTCATCGACCCCGACGATCCCATGTTTGTGGCTCCTGCCGACATGCCTGAGGCTATAAAGGAATATTGCCGCAAAACTGGGCAGCATGTGCCTGAAAATCATGGCGAGATGATCAGAATGATTTTCGAGAGCCTTGCCCTTAAATACAAGATGATTCTTGACATGTTCAAGTCAATTGCGGTCAATCCCGTGCATCGTCTTCACGTGATTGGTGGCGGCTCGCGCAACAAGCTCCTCAATCAGTTCACTTCCAATGCCATCGGGCTGCCTGTGATCGCAGGTCCCGCCGAGGCTACCGCAATCGGAAATATCATGATGCAGGCAAAGGCTTCGGGCAACGTGAACTCGCTCCACGAGATGCGCTACATAATCTCCAACAGCATCGATCTCGAAAAATTCACTCCCGCCGACAATGAGAAGTGGGAAAACGCATATAAAAATTTTCTAACCATAANTAAACACTANAANCATGAAAGAAGAACAAGNGAAANAAGCGTATGAAATCGCTAAGGAACGCTATGCCGCNGTAGGCGTAGACACAGATAAAGTTTTGGAGCAGATGCAGGACTTCCACCTGAGCATGCACTGCTGGCAGGCTGACGACGTTGCCGGTTTTGAACCTCACGACGGCGGTCTCACCGGCGGTATCCAGGTGAACGGCAACTATCCCGGCAAGGCTCGCAATATCGATGAACTCCGTGCCGACATCCTCTATGCAATGTCGCTCATCCNCGGAAAACACCGTNTCAACCTNCACGANATCTACGGTGACTTCNNNGGNAANTATGTTGACCGCGACCAGTGTACCGTTGAGCATTTCCAGAGCTGGATCGACTGGGGCAAGGCTAACGATATCAAGCTTGACTTCAACTCAACTTCATTCTCTCACTCAAAGAGCGGCGACCTCAGCCTTTCTAACCCCGACAAGGCTATCCGCGACTTCTGGATCGAACACTCAAAACGCTGCCGCGCCATTTCTCAGGCTATCGGTGAAGCTCAGCAGGATCCCTGTATCATGAACACCTGGGTGCATGACGGAAGCAAGGATATCACAGTGAACCGCTACATGTATCGCGAACTCCTCAAGGATTCTCTCGATCAGATTTTCGAGCACAAGTATGACTGGATGAAGGACTGCGTTGAATCAAAGGTGTTCGGTATCGGTCTTGAAAGCTACACCGTGGGAAGCAACGACTTCTACACCGCTTACGCTTCAAAGAACGACATGATGATCACTCTTGACACCGGTCACTTCCACCCCACCGAAAGCGTGGCTGACAAGGTGTCGGCGATGTTGCTCTTTGTNCCCGANNTGATGCTCCACGTGAGCCGCCCCATCCGTTGGGACTCTGACCACGTTACCATCATGGACGATCCCACAATGGATCTTTTCAGCGAAATCGTTCGCGCCGGCGCTCTCAACCGCGTTCACTATGGTCTCGACTATTTCGACGGAACTCTTAACCGCATCGGCGCTTACGTGATCGGTAGCCGCGCCGCTCAGAAGTGTATGCTCCGCGCTCTTCTTGAGCCGCTCGCAACCCTTCGCAAGTATGAGCTCGACGNCAAGAAGTTCCAGCGCCTCGCACTTCTCGAAGAGTGCAAGAACCTTCCTTGGAACGCCGTTTACGACATGTTCTGCCTGAAGAACAATGTTCCTGTCGGTGAAGAATTCATTCCCGCAGTGGAAAAATATGAAGTTGACGTTACCTCCAAGAGATAATGGAAATCGTATTAGGACTACTTATAATAGCCATCGGAAGCTTCTGCCAGTCCAGTAGCTATGTGCCCATCAAAAAGGTGCGCGACTGGAGCTGGGAGAGCTTCTGGCTCGTTCAGGGCGTGTTCGCATGGCTTGTATTCCCGTTCCTGGGCGCGCTTCTTGCCGTTCCTGCGGGACACAGCCTTTGTGAACTCTTCACCTCGGAAAATTCGTTCCGCATCTGGATGACCATCCTCTTCGGAGCGCTGTGGGGTGTGGGCGGCTTGACGTTCGGACTCTCGATGCGCTACCTCGGCGTGGCGCTGGGGCAGAGCATCTCACTGGGCACCTGCGCCGGTCTCGGAACCATCCTCGGTCCCGTGATGCTCAACATCTTCTTCCCCGAAGGGCATTATCTCGCCCAGCTCACCGCCGCCGTTATCATCGGCGTGGTGGTTACTCTCATCGGTATCTGCATCATCGGCGTTGCCGGCGGCATGAAATCGAAGAGCATGAGCGAGGAGGAGAAGAAAGAGGCTGTCAAGGATTTCAATTTCCCCAAGGGTATCGCCATCGCTCTGCTTGCCGGCGTGATGAGCGGATGCTTCAATGTGGGGCTTGAATTCGGTAGCACGATAACATTTGCCGATTCTGCTGAAATCTACCGCACTCTTCCCGCCACTTTCCTCGTGACTCTCGGCGGTTTCGTCACCAATGCCGTCTATTGCCTGTATCAGAACACCCGCAATCATTCTTTCGGCGATTATGGAAAGGTTTCGCTCTATGCCAACAACATCCTCTTCTGCTGTCTTGCCGGAGCGTTGTGGTACAGCCAGTTCTTCGGACTGTCGCTCGGCAAGGGCTACCTCGCCGGCTCGCCCACGCTGCTCACATTCAGCTGGTGTATATTGATGGCGCTCAACGTGACATTCTCTAATGTGTGGGGTATCATCCTGAACGAATGGAAAGGAACCACGTCGGCTACCCGCCTGGTTCTCCTCGTGGGTATCGTGGTGCTGATTGTGTCGACCTTCCTGCCGCAGATTCTCTAACAGTTTTAACCAATATATAATCACAGAACAATGGCTTCTATCTTAGAAAACCGTCCCATGCTTGCAAAGCAAGTGAACGATGTGGCTGAAGTCGCAGGCTATCTCTGGCAAAAGGGATGGGCTGAGCGTAACGGCGGCAACATCACTGTCAATATCACTGACCATGTTGATGACGCTATACGCATTATGCCCGCTATCGGACCGGTTACCCCCATAGGCATGACGCTCCCCAATCTCAAGGGTTGCTATTTCTATTGCAAGGGTACAAACCGCCGCATGCGNGATCTCGCCCGCTGGCCTATGGACAACGGTTCGATCATCCGCATCACCGACGACTGCGCTCACTATGAGATTATCGCCGACAATCTCGTGAAGCCCACTTCGGAGCTGCCCTCTCACCTTGCCGTGCATAACTATCTCATCGGAAAGGGATCAAACTACAAGGCATCGGTTCACACTCATCCCATTCAGCTCGTGGCAATGAGCCACAATCCTGAATTCTTGAAAAAGGATGTGTTGAGCGATATCCTTTGGAGCATGATTCCCGAGACCAAGGCATTCTGTCCACGCGGTCTTGGAATCGTTCCCTATATGCTTCCCTCTTCCAACGAGCTTGCCGAAGCCACCATCAAGGCTATCGACGATGACTATGACGTGGTGATGTGGGAAAAGCATGGCGTATTCTCGGTTGCCGAGGATGTGCTTGAAGCGTTTGACATGATCGACGTGCTCACCAAGAGCGCCCAGATCTATATGGACGCATGCACCATGGGCTTCAAACCCACCGGCATGAGCGACGAGCAGATGAAAGAAATGTCGAAGGCGTTCAATCTCCCCAAGTAAGGGACACGCCTGTCAATCTAAAAA